>JBFKXW010000057.1:0-10623 GCA_041637915.1 Pseudomonadales bacterium
CCAGTGCGAGTCGGATCGTGCCCGGCCGCGGGTTGGCCGACAGATTCCGGTGCGCCCTGCGGATCGCCTGGTACAGCGCCTGCGTGTAGATCCGGTGCACGTAGTCGTCATAGCCCATGCGGAACAGGTTGTAGGCGGCGTGATGCGCCTCACCGCCGGGTGCGGAATGTGTATGGGTGGCGGACAGCAGGATGTTCTGGCCGTTGTAATGGGGAGACAGCTCCGGGTCCGCGGCAACCAGATCAAGGACGGTCTGCCGCGTACCCTGCGTGATGAAGGCGGTCTCGGAAACCACCATGACCACGCGCTGATTGTTGCAGGGAGAGGCGACCGCGAAAGCGCGCGCGAACTGGCGCGTATGTATGCCGCGCAGGACATGCTCCGGGTTCTCGTACCCAGCGGATACGCTGTCGCCGGCCGGGCCGGTCATGTCGTGCACCCCGGTGCCGAGGAGGAAGTTGCGGTTCTCCTTGCAGAGCTGCGGGCCTTCGCCGGCCGGGCGCCGGTTGCCGCGCTCCGCGAAGGGCTGCAGGTCGACCCGGCCGGGCGCATCGACGTGAAGTTCCGAGCGCAGCGCACGCAGCGGGCTTTGCAGGGCGCAGGTGCCCAATACCGAGCTGGTCGGGTCGTTGGGAGGCACGGCCTGAACCGAGAGGGCCATCGCCCAGGCCACGGATACCGCGCCGAACCGGTGGGCGGCCTGGAATAAGAGCCGGGGACGGGATGGGCGGGCTGTCGGCATGGCGTTTTTCGTCCAGAATAGAAGCACTCATCAGCGTACTGGAATCGCGCGTGAAATCCACTCTGCAAGGGCCGCCCGCTGAGGGGTGTCGAGTGTGCCAGCGAATGGTCCGGAGCCCGGTATGGAAGCCCTGATCTACATCAGCCGTGCGCAGCGCCTGTTCACCCGCGAGGAACTCGAGGAAATGGGGGAGGGCTTTTCAGCGCGCAACCAGAAACGGGGCCTGACCGGCGTCCTGATCACGATGGGGGACCACTTCCTGCAGGTGCTGGAGGGAGAGCGGGCGGCCATCAACGAACTGGCGCTGAAACTTGCGGCGGACCGGCGCCACTTCGATTTCAAGGAGCTGTTTCGGGGCGAGATCCCCGACCGAAACTTTGCCGATTGGGGCATGCAGGTCATCCTGCTGGATCGAAGGTTTCTGCTGCCCCTGCCGGAGGTCGCCCAGCTGCGCCGTGAGCTGGACCAGGAGCTCCAGATGGCACGCCCCACCCGGGAGGCGATCGTCGCGCTGATCCTCGGCCTGCCGACGCTGCTCAAACAGCACGAGCTGAAACCCTGAAGTCAGGCGGGCAACAGTTGTCGCACGACCCCCTCGCAATCGGTCTGCGACATGTATCGCGGCACCGGGTAGGTGAAGCGCGCTTCGGCGATGGCTGAGGCCGCGATCACCGCCACGTCGGCAGGCTGCAGTGCCTCGAACGTCGGCGCAAATCCAAAATCGCGGTTGAAGTCGCGGACCAGGGCGACAAACCTGCTGGCCAGCAGGTAATCGGACGCGCCACCCTCGTCGAGGCCTGCAGCCCGGGCGAGATCCGCCATGCGTGCGGCACAGGCTGGTTTGGAAAACTCCAGCACGTGCGGCATGACCACCGCGTTCGCATGGCCGTGCGGCACGTGGTACAGCGCGCCGATCTTGTGGGCGATGGCATGCACATAGCCAACACCCACCTGTGTCACCGCACAACCGGCGTAAAAGGAGGCCATGGCCATGAGCTGGCGGGCTTCCAGGTTCCCGCCATCCTGCACCGCGAGCGGGAGCTGGCGCGTGATGATCCGCACGGCGGCCAGCGACAGGGCATCGGTTTCCGCATTGGCATTGCGGGACAGATACGCCTCCACGGCGTGGGTGAGTGCATCCATGCCGGTGGCTGCCGTGACACCCGGCGGCATGCCGCGCATCATCTCTCCATCCAGTGCCGCCATTTTCGGCGTCAGCTTCAGGTCAATAACCAGGAATTTCTCGCGTGCCGCGTGATCGGACACGACGGCAGCGACGGTGACCTCGGAACCGGTACCCGAGGTGGTCGGTACGACGAACAAGGGCAGCGGTGCCCGGGATACCTTGAACAGACCGGCCATCCTGGCCACCGGCTTGTCATTGGTGGCACGCGCAGCGATGACCTTCGCAGCATCAATGGAAGAGCCTCCACCGACGGCGAGGACCGCGGTGCAGCCAGCCGCCTGCAGCACCCGCAGCCCGTCCTCGATCTGTTCAATGGCAGGATCAGGCTGGACGCCGTCGTAGACGGCGCAGGTGACACCCTGCTTATCGAGTTCTGCGAGCACGCCATCCAGAACGCCCAGTTCCACCAGCACCCGGTCGGTGACGATGAGCAACTTCCGGTGCTCCTGCTGACCGATGGCCCGCGCCAGTTCCAGCGCGGATCCCGGTCCGGTAAACAGCAGCGGAGTGCGAAAAGGCAGCACCCAGCCGATGAACTTCAGTACCAGCATCAGCGCACGGTAGCCGGCGACCTGGATCGAAAATGGGATCATGTTTGTCATCCTCCCTGACGAAGCCGGAGTTCTATCACGCCATCCAGCGCATGACCACATTCATCAGCCGACGTGACCAGTTGGTGTACGGCGGAAAAAACAGTGACAGCAGGCCGAAGTGATTGACCAGAATGCCACGCTCGTGCGAGAACGCCTTGAACCCGTGATAGCCGTGCGAACTGCCCAGGCCGCTGTTGTTCACGCCGCCGAAGGGGAGGTGGTGTTGTGCGAAATGAGCCAGCGTGGCATTCACACTGACGTTGCCGGAACTGGTGTTCGACACCACGTGATCGGTCAGTTGCCGGTCATTCGCGAACACGTAGAGCGCGAGTGGTTTCGGGTGACTGTTGATGTGACGGATCACGGTTTCCACATCGTTGTACCGGATCACCGGCAACACGGGTCCGAAAACCTCTTCTTCCATGATGCGCGCGTCAACCGGCACGTTCTCCAGCGCCGTGGGTTGCACATATCGGTCAGCGACACAGGTGTCACCGCCAAAAACAATGTTCGCGCCTTTCTCCACGGCATCCTGAATCAGCCGTTGCAGCCGCTCTGCGTGACGCTCGCTGATGATCCGCGTGTAGTCGGCAGAGTCCCGCTGTGCACGTGCATCTGCACCCAGAAAATCGGCGTATGCTTGTTTCAGTTCGGCCATGAATTCGGTGTACACCGCATCGTGCACGAACAGGTAATCCGGCGCGATGCAGATCTGTCCGGCATTCTGATGGTTGCCGTTGGCGACAGAGCGCGCAGCTGCGCGCACATCGGCACTCTGATCGACGACGACCGGGCTCTTGCCGCCCAGTTCCAGCGTGACCTTCCCGAGGTGCTTCGCGGCAGCGGCCATGACCACCCTGCCGACGGCGG
Source organism: Pseudomonadales bacterium (assembly GCA_041637915.1). Taxonomy (GTDB): domain Bacteria; phylum Pseudomonadota; class Gammaproteobacteria; order Pseudomonadales; family JBFGWM01; genus JBFJWR01. The sequence continues at coordinate 3,392 of JBFKXW010000057.1, forward strand.
GCGAACCGGTGAAGAACACGTGATCGAAGGGCAGGTCCAACAACGCCTGTGAAGCCTCGACCTCACCTTCCAGGACCGCGACCTCATTCTCCGTGAAAACGGATTCGACGATCCTGCGGATAACGGCATTGGAAGCGGGGGTGAATTCGGACGGCTTGATGATAACCGTGTTGCCTGCTGCGACGGCATGGATCAGGGGAATCAGCGCGAGGTTGAAGGGGAAATTCCACGGGGAAATGATCAGGCAGCGGCCCATCGGCTCCCGGCGAATGTGGCTGCTGGTCCCGGCCAGCAGCATCGGGGTCGGCACCCGTTGCGGTTTCATCCAGCCTTTCAGGTGCTTCATCGTGAAGCTGGCTTCCTGCAGCACGGTGAGGATGTCCGCGAAGTCGGCCTCCATGGCCGGGCGGCGCAGGTCGGCGTGCAGGGCGGCCTGAATGTCCGCGCGGTGCGCTTCCACAGTGTCACGCAGTTGCCGAAGCTTGGCGATGCGCTCTTCGGGACGGGTGGTCCGTAATGCCAGCGATGTCTCCAGTTGTCCCTGGAACAGACGGCTGGCTTCGGCGCGCAATGCGGCCTTGGAATCCGCTTCGAAAAGCGGTTGTACGGGTGCGTTCATGACGTTTGCCTCGGTTGAAAGGGGTTAGCGCGCTTCCGGCGCGTAGAGTGAATTCCAGAGCATGTGGGTCAGGCCCTGAGCCAGCCGTTCAATGACTTCAGGGTCCTCCACCTGTGCCATGCGATGACAGCAGTGTTCCATGGAGTAAACGTGAATCTCGGCGATCTCCGGGCAGGCATCCGGATGAAACCGGCCGGCTTCGCGCACGCGCAGATGCGCCTTGCGCACCTCGCTGATCATGCGGTCCATCATGTCTTCGTAAATCTCCTGCACGTCCGGATCGTACAGCGCGGTTTGTAGGAACGCGGCGAACAGGGCCCTACGCTTTACGAATACCGCGATGGCGGCCTGCACAGTGCGGTGGAGGTCCTCGCGGGTCGCGTCCGGGGCCACCTCGTACCAGTGGCTGCTGCCCTGAATCATTTCTTCGGTCAGGCGCCCGGCCAGGCGCCTGACCAGATCGCTCTTGTCCCGGAAATGGACGTAGAACGTCGAGCGGGCAATGCCCGCTTCCTTTGCGAGTTGCTCGACACTGGCTTCGGTGAAACTGATTCCACGGTCGCCCAGCCGCTGCAGAGCCTCCAGCATGGACTGCTCCACGGCATCCTTTTTGGCCTCACTGCGGCTCCTGCGGCTACGGGTGACTGATGGCATGTCCGGTTTCCGATGTCTCTTGAGAACGGATTCAGATCGTACATAGGATCGGACATGGTGTCCAACATATTGTCCGGACAATGCGTCCTGCTACTGTCCTGTTTGCGACCGAATGGACCGTGGTGCGGGGATCAGGCCGGGCGGGCGGTTGGCTCCGGGTTTGCGGGCACCTCGTCGCCCTCGCTGTCCCCGCGCTCATCCAGTTCAGCGATCATGGCGGATGTACGGGGAACGGCCGTGAAGTGGGTGTGCGTCGCCTCGGGCTGGTGCGGGCGTTGACGGAAGTCGGTGGCAATGCCCACCAGCACCACGGCATAGATCGCTGCGGAAACAATGAACAGCGCGGATGGCCCCAGGAACAGGGCGAATCCAGCCACCAGGAACGGCCCTACCAGTGACCCAATCGCCTGCAACATGATGAGGCCCGCACAGGCACCGACCAGGTCCTCCGGCCCGAGGTAATCGTTTGCCAGCGCAACCAGCATGGAATACAGCGTATAGCTGGAGCCGCCGTACAACAGGGCGAGGGTCATCAGCACGGCAGGTGGCAGCTTCCAGTTCAGCATCAGTTGGGCGCCAATCAGCCCGCTGGAGGTGAATGCCAACAGCAGGGTGCCGGCCAGCACAATGCGTCGGTCGAATTGGTCCGAGAGTCTGCCGAGAGGCCATTGGAGGATGAGCCCACCGAGGAAGCCGGCTCCCAGAAACCGCGCCACGGCCTCCGGGCCCATGCCGGCACGGCTCAGGTAGGCAGCGCCCAGTCCCCAGTAGGCGCCCAGGGCCAGACCGAGGCCGGTCACGCCCAGCATGGCGGGCCGGTTCATGCGTTTCAGCAGGCGCAGGCTGACATGCCCGCCTGCACCGATGTGTGGTGGCTGACGCCGGCTGATGCTGACCGGCACCAGCGCCAGTGACATCAGGATGGAAACCACCAGGAACAGTTCGTGACTGCCGGCATCGCCCAGCAGCATCAGCCCCTGAGCGGCACCGAGCGAAAGGAAGTTGACCATCATGTAGACCGACAACACGCTGCCGCGGGTGCTGCGATCGCTGAGCCCGTTGAGCCAGCTCTCCAGCGCGACGTAGTTCGCGGCCATGCACATGCCGTAGACAAAGCGCACCGTGATCCAGCCCCATTCGTGCAACGCCAGCAGATAGGCCAGCGATGCAGCCGAGGCGATGGACGCGAACGTCGCAAAAGTGCGGATGTGGCCAACCCGTTCCAGCACCAGCGTACTGAGCCGGGTACCCAGCAGGAACCCGGCGAAATAACTGCTGGTCATCAGCGCGATGGCCCAGTCGGGGAAGCCTTCCTGTACCGAACGAACACCCAACAGGGTGTTGTTCAGGCCGTGCCCGAGGCACAGCATGGCGAAGCCGATCAGCAGGGCGGAGAGGGAGGTGACAGTGCTGACCATAAGCCCGGATGCGCACCACAGTACGAAGGGGGAACTGTGACTATAGAACCTTCTTTGCCCGGCGTGTCCGCCGTTGCGCCTAGCGTGGGCTGTCGGTGAACTGCACGACGGACTGTGGATCGACGGTCAGCAGCAGCAGGGCATTGCCCCGCCCCTCGGTCGCGTCATTCAGCAGACCCTTGTCGGTGACATAAAACCGGCTGGAATCGCCCGGTAACGGTACGATATGAGAGCCGGACATCACGGTGCCCAAAGCGGTTTCCCAGACCAGGTTGCCGTCGAAGCCGAGCTTTCCGTAGCTGCCCTGGAAGAAATCTGCGAAGTAGATCCCATCCTCCTCGACCACCGTCAGGTCATCAATGTGACTGGAGCGGTAGTACAGCGGCGTGTACGCGCTGGGTTTTCCGTCCGCGCTGATCTGCACACTGCTGACGCCGCCGCCCTCCGCAAAGAACAGCGTCTCCACCCCGTCGATGACGGCGTGATCGAGCCCGTTAATGCCCACCGGCTGCTGACCATCCGCCCCGGCAAACCAGCTGTCCTCTTCCTCTGCGGTCACCCCGCCGTCCGCGTTGACCATGACCGTGAACCGGTTGATCTTGAAGGGCGTGTTGTTCCCAATCGGGCCATTGGTGACGTAGAAGCGGCCGGCATGGTCCAGCGCGGTGCCATTCGGTGTGGCGGCATCGGTGACGGGGAAACTGGCCGTGATGTGTGCCGGCGCGTCGGCGGCAAATCGTCCCACCGAGATCGAGGCAGCATTGAAGCAGGCGGCAAACAGCGTGTAGAAATGATGTTCGATGGTTGTCTCGGTGCCGTCATCCAGCGTGAACGTTTCGGTTTCCACTTCAGGGCGTACTTCCAGTCCGGTATGGCTGGTGCACGTGGCTCCGGGGATATCCTGCAGGGAGCCATCCGGCAACAGTTCCGCCAGCACCGGCACACCGGCAGCCTCGTTCGCGCCACCGACGAAGACGCGGCCATTTGGCGCGATCACGACCTGCTCGGCGTCAGGCAGGTGCGCAATCTTGCGGATCTCGCCATTGCAATGGGTGAGATGTTTCTGCACCGCGCAGCGGAAGCGTTGTCCTTCCGGCTCGCGCGGATTGGTGGGGGTGGGGACTGCCAGAATGTCGGGATTCGGGGCTGCCAGCGCAGGGGCGCCCAGCATGACCGACAGTACTGACAGGAAAATGCGCAGCATGGGTGTGGACCGGTTGTGAGAATTCAGCGGAAAGTCTGAGCAGGTTTTGTTCAGCTGTCGATGGCAGTTTTTGCGGAGTCCTGGTTCAACCGGAGCGCCCGGAACCCACCGCGCTTCCAGACCAGGTAAATGGGCAGAATGGCGAGCAGTGCGGTGATCGCGCTGATCGAAAAGTACAGGACCCAGCCGACATGGTCCGCCAGGAAGCCGGAAACACCCACCGCGATGCCCGTGGCAATCACGAACACACAGGCCTGCACGGTGTAGTCATTGCCCTCACTGCCGGGGCGACAGGCATCCATCATCATGGTGAAAACGGCGGCGGTCGCCATGCCGCTGACCAGGCTTTCAAAGGTTGCGACGGCATACAGGAGCAGACGGCCATCCGGTGCGGCAGCCAGCATGGCGAAGGTTGCGATCGCCAGTGCCTGCAGCGTGCCGAACAGGATGATCGCACGGTAATACCCCAGCCGGGCCGTCAGCCAACCGCCGAGCAGGGCGCCGACGAGGCTGGCACCGAAACCGAGTGTCCCCACCAGCCAGCCGATTTCTGCCATGGACAGCCCGAAATCCACCAGAAACGGTTTCACCATGCCGGCGCCGACCGCCTCGCTCAACTTGTAGAAGAATACGACCAACAGCCAGGGCAGGACGCCGGCCACAGCCGCATACTGCCAGGACCAGCCGCCGCGAGCGGGCCGCGCACTGGGCGGTTCCCGGAACAGCAGCACCGGCACCGTGAACAGGAGGATCAGCCCGCTCATGACCAGAAAGCTGGCGGTCCATCCGATCGTGCTGAATACGATCAGCAGGGCCCCGCCGGAAATCACCATGCCGACCCGGTAGCCGGCCACCTGCACGCCGTTGCCGATGCCGCGTTCCGACGGTTTCAGCAGACTGACGGCGAGTCCGTCGGTGGCGACATCCAGCGTGGCGGCAAACAGGTTGCAGAAGGCTGCCACGATCATCAGCACGCGCAGGTTGTCGTCCGGCCGGTAGAACGCACAGGCGGCAAGTACTGCCGCAGTGCACAACTGCATCGGGATGATCCAGCTACGCCGGCGCCCGAGGCCCGGCAACTGGAAGCGGTCGACGAGCGGCGCCCAGAGGAACTTCAATGCCCAGGGGAGGGCGAGCAGGGAAGTCAGCCCGATTTCAGTGAGGGAGGATCCTGCTTCCCGGAGCAACACGGGCAGCGCCTGCGTGAAGAATCCGAACGGCAGTCCCTCCGACGCGTACAGGGTGCCGATCAGCAGGAGCTTATGGGATGTGCGCATGGGCGTGCCGCGACGACGGACGGGTTCGCAGGACCGGGCGGTGGCGGCTATTTGTGCTTGGTGTCAAAACGGTCGTCACCCCGGGGCGGGCTGCCCGGCTGGTTTTTCAGTTCCCCGGCCAGCGCTGTCTGGCAATGTGCCAGTCGGCGGGCCCGTTGGCCGGGCAGTTCGCCGTTGCGGATGATCTGCGCGCTGACATTGGCAAAACTTTCGATGGATTCCCTCGTGATGGACATCATGGCCGGATTGCCTTCCGCCATGGTGATGCGTTCAGCATTCCGGAAGACGCCTTCGCGCCAGGCGGCCACCAATTGCTGTGCACCGAGATTATCGAACGGGCCGCCCTGATCATCCACGTCCGACAGGGCCGGGTCATACCGGCGACCGATCTCCTGCACGATGGTGTCATAGGCTGCGTTAAGAATTTCGTTAAAGCGGTCGTGATCCCCTTTGCGACTCTCGCCGCTGGGCAGATTGATACCGGCTGCGGCCAGTGCGAAGGGCATGTCCCGCTGCACGTGCGCATTGATGGCCAGCAGCATGTCATGGCCACCGGTCCAGTCGCCGTCGCGTGCTGCTTCCATGGCGGTCTGCCAGGCTGAGGGAATCGGCTTCCCGGCCAGGTGCGCTTTGATCATCTGGTCATACAGTTCATAGAACTTAACCGCCTCATACCCCAGCCCGGCAGGATCCTCGAACAAGCCAGGATCCCTCTCCAGGTACAGCCGGGTCTCCCGGGTCAGCAACCGGTAGACAGTGGGGAATACGGCGCGGTGATCACAGCCGAAATAGGATTCCCAGGCCGCCAGTTGCTTTTCGACCCAACGGATGCAGCGGAGGCCATCTTCCCCGCACAGGTCGGTGCGGTCCTCCGCCGGGCCGGCCGGTGCCACCGGCGGCAGGTGTTCGGTGGTGGAAAGGAAGGGTCCATCCTCCGCGAGCGCTGTAGATGCCGCAAACAGGAGCGCCCACAGGCAATGAAGTAAACGGTTCCCGGGAATCTGTGCGATCATGCCAACCGGCCTCTGGATTTTCTGGGTGCGGAAACGAAGCTAAGATGGTACCTGGGGGCTGTCAATCGGTTTCTTGCCCGGAGGGAATGTCATGAAGTCTGTGATCGGTTTTTTTGCTGTCCTCGCCTGCCTGGTGTGGCAGGGCGCTGCGATCGCCGCGCCGGGTCTGGCAGTGACCGAAGTCGCCCCGGGGCTGCATATGCTGTCTGGCAAGGGCGGTAACATCGGCGTGCTGGTAGGTGCCGATGGCACCTTCCTGATCGACGACCAGTTTGCTGATGCGACGCCAGCGATTCTGGACGCCGTCAGAAAGCTGGGTGGTGACAGGCCACGCTTCCTGCTGAACACGCATTACCACTTTGACCACACCGGGGGGAACGCCAACCTGGGTGGCGCAGGTGCGCTGATTCTGGCCCATGACAACGTCCGCAAGTGGCTTGCTTCAGGGTATGAATTGAAGGTGTTCCAGCGCACGCAGGGGCCGGCACCGGCCGCTGCATTGCCGGTGATTACCTATGACCGCGAAATGTCCCTGCATCTGAACGGTCAGGAGGTGCGGGCCATCCATCTGCCTGGTGCGCACACGGATGGCGATACAGTGATCCGCTTTCTCGGCAGCAACGCAATCCATACCGGCGACATCTTCTTCAACGGATTCTTCCCGTTCATCGACACCGCCCATGGCGGCAGCCTGGCCGGCATGCTCGCCGCTGTGGACCGGATTCTGGCGTGGGTGGATGCCGACACGCGGATCATTCCCGGTCATGGTCCACTGGCTGGCCGTGAGGATCTGCTGGCCTACCGCGGCATGCTGCAACTCGCGCTGGACCGGCTTTCCATGCTCAAGGAACAGGGCATGCAGGTGGACCAGGCCATTGCAGCCAAGCCGCTGGGTCAGCTCGAACCGACCTGGGGCGGCGGCCTGTTCACCGCCGAAGCCTGGATCCGGATTGTGTACGACGCCCTCTGAGCGATCGCGATCCGGGCGCTGCAGCATGCGATGCAATTTGCAAAAGGCCTGTATTGCAGATTGCAAAGCGGCCAGGC
>JBFKXW010000058.1:0-10616 GCA_041637915.1 Pseudomonadales bacterium
GGATCTGGGCCTGAACCGTGCCAAGGTGACGCTTGAGCCCCTGGAGCGTGGTTACGGCCACACGCTGGGGAACGCTTTGCGTCGGATCCTGCTGTCCTCCATGCCGGGCTGCGCTATCACGGAAGTACAGATTGATGGTGTGCAGCATGAGTACAGTTCGCTGGAAGGCATCGCCGAGGATGTGATCGAGATCCTGCTGAACCTGAAGGGCGTCGCCATTTGCCTGGAAGGGCGCGATGAAACCACGCTGACGCTGTCCAGAAGTGGGGCAGGCGATGTGACCGCAGGAGATATCCAGGTCGATCACGGCGTGACGATTGCCAATCCGGAACATCTGATCTGTCGCCTGAACGAAGGCGGTGCGATCCGCATGCAGCTGACCGTCTGTCGAGGCATCGGTTACGTGCCGGCGGATCAGCGTCGCGGCGAAGAGGAAGAGACCCGCACCATCGGCCGTCTCTTGCTGGATGCCTCCTTCAGTCCCGTACAAAAGGTCGCCTACGTGGTGGAGAGCGCCCGGGTTGAGCAACGCACCAACCTGGACAAGCTGATTCTCGACCTGCAGACCAACGGCACCATCGATCCCGAAGAAGCGATTCGTCGCGCGGCCACCTTGCTGCAGCGCCAACTGTCCGTCTTCGTGAACCTGGAAAGTGATGAGCAGCCGCAGTCTTCCCGTTTCGAAAGCGAAGTGGACCCGGTCCTGCTGCGCCCGGTCGATGATCTGGAACTGACGGTTCGTTCTGCCAATTGTCTGAAAGCAGAAAACATCTACTACATCGGTGACCTGATTCAGCGCACTGAGGTGGAGTTGCTGAAGACGCCGAACCTGGGCAAGAAATCCCTGACCGAGATTAAGGATATTCTTGCTTCCCGTGGTTTGGCGCTGGGTACCCGCCTGGAAGGTTGGCCACCGGCCAGCCTGGCAGCAGACAAGCGTCTGGCCTGATCCTAGCTGTTCATTATTGAGTGAGTTGAGTCATGCGACATAGAAAAAGTGGTCGGAAGTTAAACCGGACCAGTTCCCACAAGACTGCGATGTATCGCAATATGACCGCGTCACTGGTTGAGCACGAAGCCATCCGTACGACTTTGCCGAAGGCGAAAGAAATCCGCCGCGTGGTGGAGCCCCTGGTCACGCTGTCGCGCAACGACAGCGTGGCGAATCGTCGTCTTGCTTTCAGCCGCATTCGTGACAAGGCCGCAGTGGGCAAACTGTTCAATGAACTGGGCCCGCGCTATGCCAATCGTCCTGGTGGTTACCTCCGTATTTTGAAGGCCGGCTTCCGTGCGGGTGATCAGGCGCCGATGGCCTACGTGGAGTTTGTTGACCGCCCGCAGATCGGTGTTCAGGCGTCTGCCTCTTCCGAAGCCGTCGAGGCATCGGCAGAGTCCTGATCCACGCCCCCCTGCGCTGCCAGTAGCGGCGCAAGAAATCTTCCCGTGTGAGATTCTGGCACGGTTGCGATCGCCTCCGGTGTGCCGGAGGCGATAATCTCTCCCCCACCGCTGCCACCTTCCGGGCCGACGTCAACGATCCAGTCGGCCGTCTTGATGACGTCCAGGTTGTGCTCGATGACGACGACCGTGTTGCCGCGATCGCGCAGCCGGTGCAGAACCTTGAGCAGTTGTTCCGTGTCGTGAAAATGCAGCCCGGTAGTGGGTTCGTCGAGGATATACAACGTGCGCCCGGTATCCCGGCGCGACAGTTCCTTGGCCAGCTTGATGCGCTGAGCCTCCCCGCCAGACAGCGTAGTGGCGCTCTGTCCGAGCCGGAGATAGCTCAGGCCGACGTCCATCAGGGTCTTCAGCTTGCGTGCAACGGCCGGAAGTGCTTCGAAAAACGCCAGCCCCTCTTCCACGGTCATGTTGAGCACTTCGTCAATGGTGCGTCCTTTATATCGGATCTCCAGCGTTTCCCGGCTGTAGCGTTTTCCGCCGCAAACCTCGCAGGGCACATGCATGTCCGGCAGGAAGTGCATTTCCACCTTGATGAGACCGTCGCCCTGGCAGGCTTCGCAGCGGCCGCCCTTGACGTTGAAGCTGAAACGGCCCGGCTTGTAGCCGCGTGACCGCGCTTCCGGTACTTCTGCAAAAAGCTCACGGATGGGCGTAAACAGTCCTGTGTAGGTGGCCGGGTTGGAGCGCGGCGTGCGTCCGATCGGGGACTGATCGATATCCACGACTTTGTCGAGCAGTTCCAGGCCACGCACTTCCCGGTAGGGGTAGGGCTTGAGTGATTCCGCCCGATTCAATTCGCGGGCGGCCAGTGGATACAGGGTGCCATTCACCAGCGTGGATTTACCCGAGCCGGATACACCCGTCACGCAGGTGAACAAGCCCAGCGGAATGTCCAGGGTTGCGTCCTGCAGGTTGTTGCCGGTCGCCCCCTCGATGACCAGTCGGCAGACCGGGTCCCGCGGGTGGCGTTTGGCAGGCAGGGCGATCTCCCTGCGTCCGGACAGGAATGCACCGGTGATGGAGGTCGGATGATTGGCGATGTCTTCAGGCGTGCCCGACGCGACCACTTCACCACCGTGTACACCTGCCATCGGGCCCATATCGACCACGTGGTCGGCTTCGCGGATGGCCTCCTCGTCATGTTCCACAACGATCACCGTATTGCCGAGATCGCGCAAATGTTCGAGCGTGCCCAGCAGGCGCTGATTGTCTCGCTGATGCAGGCCGATGGATGGTTCGTCCAGCACATACATCACCCCGACCAGCCCGGCGCCGATCTGGCTGGCCAGCCGGATCCGCTGCGCCTCACCGCCGGACAGGGTCTCGGCGCTACGATCGAGTGTCAGGTATTCCAGCCCCACATTGATGAGGAACTGCAGGCGTGCGCGGATTTCCCGGAGGATGCGCGCTGCGATTTCGGCGCGACTGCCATCCAGCGCGAGATTTTCGAAGTAGTCATGTGACTCGGCGATCGGCCAGCGCGCAATGTCCGGCAGGGACTGGCGCTCGATCAACACGTGCCGTGCGTCACGGCACAGGCGGGTGCCGCCGCAAGTGTCGCACTGGTCGACAGAGATGTATTTCGCGAGCTCATCCTTGAGGGTCTGGCTTTCGGTATCCCGATAGCGCCGCTCCAGGTTCGGGAGCACGCCCTCAAAGCTGTGGCGTTTGCGAATCTGCCCGCCGCGGTCGGTCAGGTAATGGAAGTCGATGATTTCATCGCTGCCACGCAGGATGACTTCCCGGATGTCCGGATCCAGCGATTCGAACGGGGCGTCCATGTCGAAGTCAAAATGACTGGCCAGCGAGCGCAGCATCTGGAAGTAGTACACGTTGCGGCGATCCCAGCCGCGAATGGCACCCTCGCTGAGGCTGGCCTCCGGGTGTGCAATCACCTTGCCAGCATCGAAAAACCGCTTGTGCCCCAGCCCGTCACAGTCCTGGCAGGCGCCTGCCGGGTTGTTGAACGAAAACAGTTTCGGCTCCAGTTCCCGGATGCTGTGACCGCAGACGGGGCAGGCATACCGTGAGGAGAACAGGAGATCTTCACGCTGCTCATCCAGAAAGGCAATGCTGACCGTGCCCTCGGTAAGTTGCAGCGCAGTTTCGATCGACTCGCTCAGGCGTTGCTGGATGTCATCACGCACTTTCACCCGGTCCACGATGACCTCAATCGTGTGCTTGCGCTTCTTGTCCAGTTGCGGAAAGTCGTCCAGGTCGCAGTTCACACCATCCACGCGTGCCCGAATGAAACCCTGGGCACGCAATGACTCCGCGACCATCAGGTGCTCACCTTTGCGGTCCTTGATGACCGGCGCCAGGATCATGATCTTGGTGCCCTCCGGCAGGGCCAGCGTCTGGTCGACGATCTGGCTGACCGTCTGTGCCTCCAGCGGCTCATCGTGGTCCGGGCAGTAGGGTGTGCCGACACGGGCATACAAAAGGCGCAGGTAATCGTGAATCTCCGTGATCGTGCCAACCGTGGAACGCGGGTTGTGCGAGGTGGATTTCTGCTCGATCGAGATCGCTGGCGACAGGCCGTCGATCTGGTCGACATCCGGTTTTTCCATCAGGGAAAGGAACTGCCGCGCGTAGGTCGAGAGCGACTCGACGTAGCGCCGCTGACCTTCTGCGTACAGGGTGTCGAATGCGAGGGAGGACTTGCCGGACCCGGACAGGCCCGTGATGACCACCAGCTTGTCGCGCGGGATTCGCAAGTCCACGTTCTTCAGGTTGTGGGTGCGCGCGCCCCTGATATCGATGTGATCCATGAATGCCAAACCTGCCGGTATTCGTGCCCGGGGAAAAACGAACCAGTATAATGTCCGGCCACTCCCAGACACACTGTTTTCGGGCTTTTTCCGTGGCTTCACCGACGACTCATAGCGCACCGTTGGGCATCGTACTGACGGCGGCCGGCATTCTCGCGATGCGAATGCTCGGGCTGTTCATGGTGATTCCGGTTCTGACGCTGTTCCTGGCGGCAGATCCGGATGCATCCCAACCCCTGCTGGTGGGGCTGGTGCTGGGTGGATATGGCCTGACCCAGGCATTGCTGCAGATTCCGCTGGGCTGGCTGTCGGACCGTGTCGGCCGTCGTACAGTCATCGCGGGCGGCCTGCTGGTGTTTATCGGTGGCAGCCTGCTTGCGGCGGCTGCAGACAACCTGACGCAACTGCTCATTGGCCGCCTCCTCCAGGGGGCGGGGGCGGTATCTGGTGTTGTGATGGCGTTGGTCGGAGACGCCAGTCCGCCGCGCTGGCGCTCTCTCAGCATGGCGTTGGTGGGGATGGCCATGGGCGGCGCATTTCTGCTCAGTCTGGTGGTTGGTCCGTTGCTGGGAGGGTGGGGGCTGCCGTTGTCCGGTTATTTCCAGGTGGCGGCAGTGATGGGCGGTGTGTCGTTGCTGCTGACCTGGCGCCTGCCGGCTTTGCCGCCCCGTGCAGTACCGCTGGTCCGGCGGGATGTCTGGCGGATTCTGTCGGATGCCCGGTGGCGCTCCTGGAATGCCAACGTGTTCGTGATCCATCTGCTGATTGCCGGCAGCTTCGTCGCCCTGCCTTTGTTGCTCCGTGAGAAGTTCGACCTGCCGCTGGCCTCGCACGCCATGCTGTACCTCGGCACGCTGGTGATTGCCTGTCTGTGGTCGCTGCCGCTGCTGGCCTGGATCGAGCGGCGTTGGAGCGATACGGCGGCCTGGCCTGTCGCGGCACTTCTGCTGGTGTCCGGGCTGGCGGTTTTGGTTTTGGCAGGGAGTCATGTCAGCTACGCGTGGGCGGGGCTGATCCTGTTTTTTGCTGGCTTCAACATGTTGGAGGCGGGCCTCCCGGCGGGGGTCAGCCGACGGACCGAGGCCGGTAACCGTGGTCTGGTAATGGGTGTGTTCGCCAGCCACCAGTTCCTGGGCGCGTTTGCCGGGGGGCTGCTGGGGGGCGCGATGCTGGCACTCGGAGGTCCGCCGTTGGTGCTGTACGCCCTGTTGGCGCTCGCCGTGCTGTGGGCACTTCTAACGGTCTGGAGCCGTGACCGCGAGATGCCGGACGAATACGTTTTCGACGCCGGTGTCGACATGCTCGGCCACATCGGGGGCATTCGCGACGAGTTGCTGGCCCTGCCCGGGGTGCGGGGCGTGCGGGCAGACCAGGACTCTGGCGCGATCGTGGTGCGTTTTGAGCGCAGCACCTTCCGGGCAGGCCCGGTCTGGGATGTGCTGGAGCGGGCTGGCGAGCAGCCGACGGTCGGCGTAAAGGACGGCCAGCCGGTCGGCCTGTAAGAGATTTCGCCGGGCGGTTCTGCTGACGGTCCGCGCAGGCTATCATGGCGACAGTTGCCGGTAGTAGCCCGGCGATGGGTCCAGGGACGGGCCGGTACAGAACAGGACAAAGCGAAGCAAGGGAGAACACGATGGCTCGTGGTATCAATAAGGTCATTCTGGTCGGCAACTGCGGCAATGAGCCGGAGCAGCGATTCATGAACAACGGCTCCGCGGTGACCCGCGTGAGTGTGGCGACCAGTGAAAGCTGGAAAGAGAAGGACTCCGGTGAGCGCCGGGAACGCACGGAATGGCACCGCGTGGTGTTCTTCGGGCGTTTGGCGGAGATTGCCAAGGAGTATCTGCGCAAGGGTTCCAAGGTGTATGTCGAGGGGTCGCTGCGCACCAGCAGTTATGAAAAGGATGGCATCAAGCGCTATTCCACGGAGATCATCGCCAGCGACATGCAGATGCTCGACAGCCGCAACAGCGCTGATCAGGGTATGGGTGGCGGTGGTGGCTACGCTGCCGACGATGGCTGGGGGCAGCAGGGTGGCGGTGCGGGTTCTTCTGCGCCACGGGAAATGGAGCCGCTTGAAGACGAAATTCCGTTCTGACCCGACGCGTTGGCTGCTTCGCCATCCGGCAGAGAGCCGGTCGGCGATGCGGGCCAGTGGCATGGTGGATCGGGAACCTGGGGCTTGTTCTGACCGGCCGGTTTGCATCAGTCCGCAACCCCGGTGGTTTGTCTGGCGGGAGTTTTGGTGAGAACGCTGTTACTGGGGTCGGAGCACGCCGTCGCGAGCGCGCTGCCCGCATTGCCCCCGCATCTGCAACTGGAGCTCACGCAGGTGCCAGCGGCCGGCGTGGAACTGCTGCGCATCCGGCGCCTGGCCCGGATGCTGCGACGCTACCGGCCCGACTACGTGATCAGCCTGCTCCAGCCGCACGAGGAAAGTGCGGAGAGCTCGACAGAAGAGCGCATTGCCCGTCTCTGTGATGAAGGCTTCCGCAATCTCGCGTCGCTGTGCACGGCGCGCGAGGCGCGTTTGCTGCATCTGTCCACAGACCAGGTATTCGCCGGTTCTCGCGAGGGCTTGTTCAGTGAAGGGGATGAACCCAGCCCTGTTTCCGCGGCTGGGCGGTACGCGCGATTGAGCGAAACCGCCATCCTGCAGGAAGACAGCCAACATATTGTGTTGCGCACCGGCTGGATCATGGCCGACCCGCCCGGCAGCCCCCTGCAAGCCGTGCTCGACCGGCTCGCTGCAGGAGGGCCGTCGCTGAACGTTGCGGACAGCCAGCCGTTTTTTCCGGTATCACCGGGCGATGTGGCGCGGGTTTTTGGCACCATGGTCCATCAACTCCACCTGGGCTGTGAGGCGGCCGGGTATTTCCATTATTCCGCTTCAGAGAGTGTGGCCTGGCCGGGCTTCGTCGAAGAACTGCTGCAGCTGCGCAGAAAGTTCACGGGGGCGCCGGCGCCCGACGTGGTGGCAGGGGCAGACGGAGTGGACGGTGGTGCGCCGGCGGCCGGTGCAGCGTTGGGTTGCAAGCGATTGCTGGGTGCCTTCGGCATCCGGCAGCGGCACTGGCAAACTGAACTGGAGCGTACGCTGGGTGCTAGGCTCACGGTGCAGGGTGCGGATGGCGTCGCGTCGTCCCGTCAGGTAGCGGAAGGAGGGGGCTGAGACAGTGCATGTTCTGGTCACCGGCGGAGCCGGTTTCATTGGATCTCATCTCGTCGATGCATTATTGGATACGGGCTGCACTGTGCGGGTGCTGGATGATTTCTCCACGGGAAATCGCGCCAACCTGCCAATCGAAAACAAGCGGCTGGAGGTCCGGCAGGGCTGTGTGACGGATGCATCGGTCGTGCGGTCTGCTTGTGCTGGTATGGATGGCGTCGCGCACCTCGCCGCGATTGCTTCCGTGCAGGCATCGGTGGATGACCCTGTGCATACGCATGAAGTGAACTTTCGTGGCACGTTGAATGTGCTGGAAGGCATGCGTGCCGGGGCGGTGCGTCGGCTCGTGTACGCATCGTCCGCAGCCGTGTACGGGAATGAGTGCGTGCCGCCGGTGGCGGAAGATGTGATTCTGCAGCCGCTGACCCCCTATGCGTCAGATAAGCTTGCCGGCGAACATTATGCGCGCTTTTATGCGCACGAGTTTGGGGTGGAGGCGGGCCTGTTTCGTTTCTTCAACGTCTATGGGCCCAGGCAGGATCCGGGCTCGCCTTACTCTGGTGTCATCAGCATTTTCTTCGACCGTCTGCGTGCGGGTGACCCGGTGAAGATTTTCGGGGATGGTGAGCAGACCCGTGATTTCGTGTTTGTCGGCGACGTCGTGAAAATTCTTTCCGCCACACTGCTGGCGAATCAGCCGCCACCTGAGGGCGTCCGGAACATTGGCACCGGGCAGGCGACCAGCATCAATGAACTCTTTCAGGTCGTGCAGTCACTGGTTGGATGCAGTGTGGTGCCGGAGTACGCAGCGGCGAGATCCGGAGAAGTGCGGCATTCACGCGCTGACATCACGCGGCTACTTCAGAGCCTGGAAGGGTGTGCGCCGGGAACGCCCATTGCGGAAGGATTACAACGGCTGCTGGATCACGCGCGCAGCGCGCAAGCCTGACAAAAGTCTGTGTCTTAGGGGTCGCAGGGCAGCTGCGTTATGTCTGGTCGTGCCGCCTGCTCCGCGATGAGAACTGCGGGAGCTACAGCGTGTCGTGCTCATCCAGCACAGAGGCTTCCTTGTTCAGGGCCGCACGAGCCCGCTTGCGGTACAGCAGTTTCTGCTGCGCCTCGTTAGGCAGATCTGTGAACATGATGGTGTTCTTCTCGATCAGCAGATCGACGACGTCCTCAAGAATTCGCGAAAGTTCGGTATCACTCTTGTCGAGAAACACCTTGGTTGCGGCATTCGGTTCGCCCTGCCCCAAAAACTGTTTGACTTCCGGGTGCGCAGAGGAGAGGCGTTCTTCCACACCAACCTTGAACGGTTTGGCGGACAACGCAATGATCTGGCCTTCCTTGTCGCGTAATACGTAATGCATGCCCAGTGCACCTTTTCAATCTGCATGAATCGTTGGTGGTCCGCGATTGGCACGAAGCCTCGCCCGCCGTTTGCAACCGTTTCTTCTGAGAAAAACAGCCTGCATCTACAGGGCGGAATCATACACGTGCGCGTTCCAAAGTATATACTACAGTTGCCATGGGATCGGGGCAGATTCCCAAGAAGAACACTTCTGCCGTACCATCCTGACCTGCCAACGATAGAAACGGATTTGCATCATGGCTGAATCTACAGCTGCCCAGGCGCCCGAGGCGCCGGTTGCGCGACCTTCGGCTCCTGCTTCAGCGGCAAGAACGCATGACGACCCTTTGCTGGGCTGTCTGGTGCTGATTACGAAGCTCTACCACAAGCCTTTTTCAGCGGATTCACTGCGTGCCGGGCTGCCACTCGTCAACAACCGACTGACGCCGGGACTGTTTGAGCGGGCGGCCGAGCGGGCCGGCCTTTCGTCGAAAGTGGTTCGGCGGCCAATCGAGAAAATTTCCAACCTGGTGCTGCCCTGCGTGCTGCTGCTGAAGAACGAGCAGTCTTGCGTGTTGCTATCGGTCGACACCAAGAAGGGTAAGGCCGAGATTCTCCAGCCCGAGTCCGGTGATGGTGAGCTGGAGATCGATCTCAAGCAGCTGAAAAAGGAATACGTCGGGTACGCGATTTTTGTGCGCCCCGTGCACCGTTTTGATGAGCGTACCCCGGAACTGCTGAATCTGAAGACCGACAACTGGTTCTGGGGCACCCTGCGCCGCAGTTCATCCATCTATCGCGATGTGCTGGTCGCCTCGTTCCTGCTGAACCTGTTTGCAATCGCCAACCCGTTGTTCGTCATGAACGTGTACGACCGGGTTGTGCCCAACGATGCCATCGAAACCCTCTGGGTGCTCGCCATTGGGATTGCGATCGTGTACGGGTTTGATCTTCTGATGCGCATGCTGCGGGGCCATTTCATTGAGGTGGCCGGCAAGAAAGCCGACATCATGCTGTCATCAATGATTTTCCAGAAGGTGTTGGGCCTGAAGATGTCGGCGCGCCCACCCTCTGTGGGTGCTTTCGCGAACAACCTGCGCGAGTTTGAGAGCGTCCGGAATTTCATCACGTCTTCCACTATCGCGACGATGATCGACCTGCCGTTTGTGATTTTCTTCGTGTTGGTGATCTATTTCATCGGTGGTCCGATTGCCATCGTACCGGCGGTTGCGATTCCGATTGTCATTCTTTACGGGCTGGCGATCCAGGGGCCCCTGCGTGGTTCTGTCGAGGCGACCTTCCGGGCCGGTGCGCAGAAGAACGCCACCCTGATCGAAAGCCTGATGGGCATGGAAACCATCAAGGCGCTGGGGGCGGAGAGTCCGGTACAGCGCACCTGGGAGAATAATGTTGGTCATATCGCCAACTGGGGCGTGCGCTCACGACTGATTTCCTCCTCCTCGACCAATGTTGCCACTTTCGTGCAGCAGATGGCCTCCGTGGCGGTGGTGGTGCTGGGTGTCTACCTGATCGCCGACAAGGAACTCACCATGGGGGCATTGATCGCCTGTGTGATCCTGACCGGTCGTGCGATGGCGCCGATGGGACAGGTCGCAAACCTGATGGCGAACTTTTTCCAGACGGTGACGGCACTGAAGTCACTCAATCAGATCATGGAACTGCCGGTTGAGCGTGAAGTCGGCAAGAGCTTCGTGCACCGGCCCACGCTGGAAGGCGAACTGGAGTTCCATGATGTTTCGTTCCAATATCCGAATTCGGAAGTGGCCTCTCTGAAGAATGTATCCTTCCGCCTCAAGAAAGGTGAAAAGCTGGCCATCATTGGGCGGATCGGTTCCGGTAAGAC
>JBFKXW010000059.1:0-10581 GCA_041637915.1 Pseudomonadales bacterium
C
The DNA here is from genome assembly GCA_041637915.1 of Pseudomonadales bacterium. Taxonomy (GTDB): domain Bacteria; phylum Pseudomonadota; class Gammaproteobacteria; order Pseudomonadales; family JBFGWM01; genus JBFJWR01. The sequence goes on from JBFKXW010000059.1 coordinate 2, forward strand.
CTGGATAGTCGATCGCATACTGGAGTGCGATGAAGGAACCCATGCTGTGTCCCATCAGGATCACCGGAACATCCGGGTAGTCTTCCTGAATCTGCTGATTGATCCGGAATACGTCCGAGACTGCCAGGTGCCAGCCGTTCTCATCGGCGAAATGCCCGGTGGGTCCGTAGGCCGCCATTTCGCCGTGACCGCGCTGGTCTGCTGCATATACGACCACATCGTCCGCAACCGCCTTTCGGGCCAGCGGCTCGTAACGCCCACCGTGTTCAGCCATCCCGTGGACTACGTGCAGAATGGCGCGCGGGGGTTTGCGCCGGCCACCATGCCACTGCCGGGTGTACAGGGCGAGCCCGTCCTCGGCAACCACCCTCTTGGTATTCAGGCGAAACGGCATCCAATCGTTCCCGGTGTCAGGAGCAATGCATTTTAGTTGATTGCACCGGGCCAATGCGCCTCATTGCAGGAGGCCGGCGATTTCCCTGGTGAGGCGCTCGTCTGTTTTCAAATGCTCCAGACCGACGCGTCGCAGTGCCTGGGTCGGCCGGCTCACCCACTCCTTTTGCTGCAGGTGGTACAGTTCCGCAGCAAACAGGCCGCAAGCCAGTCGCGTCAGTGGCTCAATGCCCGGTTTGGCCTGCGCAAGCATATCGCTGGTCTCGCTGCCGTAACAGCGCATCAATCGCAGCAGATCGTCTGATGACAGGGTCGCAAACTGCTGCTGCAGTTGCCGCTGCAAACCCTCAGTGCCACCGGCCGGAAGCAGTCCGCCGGGCAACGGTGTGTGGCGGGTCCAGCGACCGGCATTGCGTGGCAGCCACGGCTTGAGAATCTCCAGTGCGGACTCACTCATGCAGCGGTAGTTGGTCACCCGGCCGCCATAGACGCGCAACAGGGGGCTGTGGCAGTCAGGGCAGTCCAGGTCCAGCAGAAAGTGGCGTGCAACCTGCGAGCCGGTTTGGGTGGGGTCGTCATACACGGTGCGCAGGCCACTGTAGGCGTGCACGACATCCTGTTCCTGCAATGGTTGTTCAAAATACTCGCTGACGACATCACACAGCCAGGAAATCTCTGTCGGGGAAGGCTCGCCTGGATCGGCATGGCCGCCGTAGTCGCTTTCGGCGGCACCGATCAGGTGCAGGCCGTTGCCCACCGGATTAACGCAGATGCGGTGTCCGCTGGCGGCTGTCAGCACGTAGACCTGATCGCCCTCGTACAGAGCGCGCACCAGCAGATGGCTCACCTTCACCTGTCGCGCCCGGCAGCGCGAGGGAATGGCCGCCTCGCGCAACAGATGCTCCATCCATGGGCCCGCGGTATTCACCAATGCCCGGGTCTGCAGCAACTGCCGCTGCCCGCTGCCCGCAACTTCGGTATCCAACTCCCAATGCCCGTCCGCGCGTCGTACGCGCACAATCCGGGTCTTCAGGCGGATTTCGGCGCCGGAGGCAGCCGCCAGGCGCGCGTTGAGCACGGCCAGGCGCGCGTCGTTGCCGGTGCAGTCGGGGTACACGAAGGCCTGTTCAAAGCCTGCCTGCAGGGGCGCGCCGTAGGTGTGGTTGCCGAGGGCAATCGGTTGGTGCGGGCCCAGCGCGCGGCCCCCGAGCCAGTCATAGGCGCGCAGCAGCAGGCGCGAGCGCCAGTACCGCATCCGCTCCGGGTGCACGACCTGAACGAACGGCCGCACCTCGACAAGGCAGGGCGCCCGCTGCATCAGGATGCGCCGCTCGCGCAAAGACTGATGGACCAGTCCGAGGTGCCACCGCTCCAGATAGCGCAGACCGCCCACCAGAAGTCGACTGGAGACCTTGGCGGTGGACTCGCCCAGATCCGCAGGATCAATCACGCAGGTGCGCAATCCGCGCCCGGCGCCATCCGCGGCCACCCCGGTACCGTGGGTGCCTGCACCGATCACGATCAGGTCGAAGTTGTCGTGCCCCATATGCTGATGTTCTAAAATGCCTTGCTTCATTCTAGCCGCAGCCAGCGGAGGAAAGCGTGAGCGAACTGCATTATCGCGTCGAAGTGGCCCAGCCTGAGTGTCACCGTTTCCGAGTCACCGTCCGGGTGCCGGCACCGGCTCCGGACGGTCAGCGGGTGAGTCTGGCGGCCTGGACGCCCGGCAGCTACATGATCCGGGATTTTGCCCGGAACGTGGTGCGCATGACGGCACGCTCCGACGGTACGCCCTGCACGCCGGAGAAACTGGACAAGCAGACCTGGCTGTTGCCGGGTGACGCACCGCTGGAGATCTGTTACGAACTGCACGCGTGGGACCCTTCAGTGCGGGCCGCTTATCTGGATCTGCACCGGGGGTTCTTTGACGGCGCCTGCCTGTTCCTGCGCGTGCAGGGTCAGGAGCGTCGGCCCTGTCGCGTTGAACTGGTGGCACCGCAGGATGCCCGCTGCGCCGACTGGCAGGCAGCCACCTCCCTGTCGGTTGAATCGGCCGATGCCAGCGGTTTCGGCACCTATCTTGTGGATGACTATGCCGAACTGATCGATCACCCGGTGGAAATGGGAACGTTCCGGACCGTGCGGTGGGAAGCATCGGGTGTGCCGCACCGGATGGTGCTCGCGGGCGGCGTGCAACTGGATGAGGCACGTCTCGCCCGGGACCTGGAGCAGATCTGTACGACCGAGATCGCCCTGTTCGGGGAGGCGCCGTTTTCGCAATACCTGTTCCTGACCCATGTCACGGCCGATGGATACGGCGGCCTGGAACACCGCGCCTCCACCGCATTGCTTTGTTCGCGTCGGAATCTGCCCGCGCCGGGTGATGCGCCCGCCGATCCAAAGTACCGCGATTTTCTCGGTTTGTGCAGCCACGAGTATTTTCACGCCTGGAACGTCAAGCGGATCCGGCCGAGGGTCCTGCAGCAGGCGGATCTGGGCAGTGAGGCGTATACGAAGCTGCTATGGGTTTTCGAGGGATTCACGTCGTATTACGACGACCTGGTGCTGGTGCGCAGCAGCGTGATTTCCGAGGACGCCTACCTGGAAACGCTCGGGCAGACGTTTACCCGCGTGTTGCGGTGCGCCGGGCGTCAGCTGCAGTCGATCGCTGAATCCAGCTTCGATGCCTGGACACGTTTCTACAAGCAGGACGCCTGCGCGCCGAACCTGATCGTGAGTTATTACGCCAAGGGCGCGCTGGTCGCGTTGGCGCTGGACCTGTACATCCGGCAGGAGACTGAGCACGCGCGATCGTTGGACGACGTGATGCGCCTGCTGTGGGAGCGTCATGGCAGGCAGGATGCCGGCCTGCCGGAAGACGCCATGCCAGCCTTGATCCACGCAGCGACCGGTGTGGCGGTGGATGCGCAGGTGGCGGCCTGGGTGGAAGGCACGCAGGATCCGCCCTGGGCGGATCTGCTGGCCGGCCAGGGCGTGACCCTGCACCTGCGTCCGGAGTCCTCCATGCAGGACCGGGGCGGCAGCATGCCGACATCGGCACTGGAACGCCCGGTGGCGGGCTGGCGTTGCGAGGCAGATCGCGGGCTGGTGATAATCCGCCACGTGCCCGTGGATTCGCCGGCCGGCGCTGCCGGACTGGCGCCGGACGATCTGTTGGTGGCTGTGGACAGCCTGCAGGTGAGGCTGGATGAACTGGATGACCTGCTGGGCCGCTATCAGCCGGGTGACCGTGTCACGGTCCATTACCTGCGAGACGGCATGCTGCGCACGACCGAAATGTGCCTGCAGGCCGGCCCTTCCTCCACGGCGTGGCTCGAGGTGACGGATCGCGATCAGCTGCGCCGCTGGCTCGCTGCCGGGGGTTGACTGTGCCCTATACTGGAGGAATGGAATGGAACGTCATGAAGACGCCCCAGCGCCAAACGGCCAGGGCCCCACAAGGAACGTTCGCATGACCGGAGAATTCTGGGCAGACAAAATGCCGGCCGCGCTGGACGCGCTGGTGGATCCGGATCGGTACGAGAATCTCATGGAGGTCCTCGAAGCGGCGCTGGAGCGTTACGCTGATCTGCCTGCGTTCACCAGCGATGGCATCACGATCACATACCGCGAGCTGGATGAGTACAGTTCCGACTTTGCATCCTACCTGCAGCATGAAACCAACATTCGCGAGGGAGATCGCATAGCCCTGCAGATGCCGAATCTGGTGCAGTACCCGGTCTGTATTTTTGGCGCGTTGAAGGCCGGCCTGGTCATCGTCAACACCAATCCGCTCTACACAGAGCGCGAGATGGAGCATCAGTTCAATGACGCGCAGGTGCGCGGCCTGGTGGTGCTGGAGAATATTTGTGACAAGGTCGAGCGCGTCCTGCCGCAAACGAATATCGAGACTGTCATCATCACCAGGCTGTACGACATGGCCGGTGCCATGCGCCGGGTTTTTCGGAACACCGCGATGCGCAGCAAGGTCAGCGTCGCGGATTACAACATCCCGCTGTCGGTGCCGTTTACCAAGGTGCTTTCGCAGGGTCGTCGTAGCCCGCCCATCATCACCAAGCCCCTGCGGGATGCCGTGGCGGTATTGCAGTACACCGGGGGCACCACCGGTCTTGCCAAGGGTGCCATGCTGACCCAGCGCAATCTGGTTGCCAACATGCTGCAGGTTCGGGCAGTGATGGAGGAGGTGGTCGAGGAGGGGCGCGAAACCCTGATCGCGCCCCTGCCGCTTTACCACATCTACAGCTTTACGCTCTGCTGCATGGCGATGGTGCACATCGGTGCGCATGTTGTGCTGATTTCCCATCCGCGGGATCTGGACGCGTTCTGCGATGAGATGGAAGCCCATCCCTACACCCTGTTTGCCGGGCTGAATACGCTGTTCCGTGCGCTGATCGATTACCCGCGGCTTGGGGAGCTCGACTTCTCCCAACTGAAGTTGACGTTCTCCGGTGCCATGGCCCTGCAACCGGAGGTCGCTGCCAGTTGGGAAAAACAAACCGGCTGCGCAATCTGCGAAGGCTACGGCCTCACGGAGGCCTCTCCCGTGGTATCGGTGAACCCGCCGCGCGCGATTCAGGCTGGTACCGTCGGCCTGCCGCTGCCCCGCACCGAGCTGCGCATCACCGATGCGGATGGACAGGCACTGCCACTGGGCGGCGAAGAGGCCGGCGAACTCTGGCTACGCGGGCCGCAGGTGATGGCCGGGTACTGGCAACAGGAAGCGGAAACCGCCGACGCCGTGGATGCCGAGGGCTGGCTGCGCACGGGCGATATTGCGCTGATCCAGCCGGATGGCTATGTGCGCATTGTCGACCGGGTCAAGGATATGATCATCGTCTCCGGCTTCAATGTGTACCCGAACGAAATCGAGGAAATTGTCGATTTGCACCCGGACGTGATCGAGAGTGCGGCGGTGGGCGTGCCCGATGCACGCAGTGGCGAAGCGCTGAAGGTTTTTGTGGTGGCACGCAAGCCAGAATTGTCTTTGAAGGATCTGGAAGACCACTGCCGCAAGCACCTCACGGGGTATAAGGTGCCGCGCCAGTTTGAATTGCGCGACGCACTGCCCAAGTCGGACATCGGCAAGGTGCTCCGTCGCCTGTTGCGTGACGGGGCTGCGTGAAGAACGAGGTTCGGAAACAGCTTCTTTCCCTGCAGCGCATGGAGCGGTCGCTGGTCTCTGCGCAACTTCTGCATCCCGATGAAATCCGCCCCGGTGAATACCGGATGCTGCGCTACCTGTTTAATTTCTGCAGCCTGACCGTCTTTCAGCCCGGCGTCGCGCTGGGTGGGGCGGTGGGCGCACGCGCGGACGTGCAGGTCGATCAGGGCATCATCGGCGAGATGCGCTCAGAGGTGATCCGGGTGTTCTCCCGGGTGTTGCGTTCCACCAGCGATCCGCAGCGCCGCCTGTTACGTGCGGCCACATTGTTGCAGCCCTTCACCCAGCGGCTGCGTGAGGCGCGCAGGTCGGTGATCTTCGCGCATCGCGCCGATTTCACCGAAAAAGAACTGGATGCCGAGGTGGGACGCAAGGTGCTGGTCAGTGTGGCCGGAGGCGGCGGCGGTGCCGGCTACGTGTATCTCGGTGCCTGGCAATCGATGGAGGAAGCCGGGCTGGTGCCCTCGTATATTTGTGGTGCATCCATCGGCGCATTGCTGGGTGGTTTCCGCGCGGTGCAGCGAACCGTGGATTACCAGGCGCTGGTGGATTTTGCTGCGTCTCTGAACACGTACCAGCTTTTCCGGCGGCCGCGCGCCGAGGTGCGGCATGGGGTGCCGGGGTTGCTGCGTCTGCAATTGGAGGCGTTCGATCGAATCCTCGCGCATGCGGACGGTACGCCGATGCGCATGCATGAGTTGCCGATACCATTGGACACGGTCATTGGCGGTCTGCGGTCTGCTGTGTACCGGGCCATGCCGGAAGCCTTCCGCCCACGCCATGATGTATTTACCGGCCGGCGATTCTCGCACCGGGTCGCTTGGCGCATGCTGCAATTGCTTGGCTACCTGTCGCCCTTGCTGGTGAAGGAAATCGTGCTGGGTGGGGATGGCAATTCGCGACACTTCAACGTGCGCGACGCGATCGGTTTCTCCGCTGCCATTCCCGGTGTGCTGCAGTACGAGGCGACTCCCGGCGATGACCGCACGGATGCGATGCTGCGGGAGCTGCGATCTGCCCACAAAGTGGCAGGCCTGGTGGATGGCGGCGTGGTCGCCAATGTGCCCGCGCGCATCGCGTGGCGACGTGTGCAGGAAGGGCGCATCGGGACCCGCAATGCCTGCTATCTCGCGTTTGACTGCTTCCTGCCCCAGGCCAAGCCGGGCCACGTGTGGCTGGTGCCGGTGACTGCCGCGGTGCAGGTGCAGATGCCGGGGAACCGGCCGTACCTGGACTGGCTGGTGCAGTTCCGGCCGACCCTGTCGCCGGTGAACCTGCTGCCGCCACGCGAGGATCTCGAACAGGCGATGGATTGGGGCCGCAACAGCGTGCGGGAGGCCGTTCCCCTGTTCCGTGCATTGCTGGAGCCGGTGCACTGGGTGGAGCCAAAAGCCAACGGTATGCCCTGCGACTGAGGGTCAGCCGGGCGTTCTGCCCGGTCGTCAAATCAACTATCCTAGGCATCAGCCCCGTCATGTAATGGTACCTGTCATGGCCGCAACGATTACCGGCGCCGGCCTGTTCACGCCAACGGAATCCATTTCCAATGCGGAACTGGTCGAGAGTTTTAACGCCTGGGTGCGGGCGGAAAACGAACGCAACGCCGCCCGTATTGAAGCGGGCGACATGGAACCGGTGGCCGAATCGAGCGTCGAGTTCATCGAAAAGGCTTCCGGCATCAAGAGCCGGTATGTGATGAACAAGTCAGGCATCCTGGATATCGAGCGCATGACGCCGGATATTCCGGACCGGGCCAACGAGGAACCTTCCATTCTCTGTGAGATGGGCGTTGCCGCGGCGCAGGATGCACTGGCGCGGGCGGGCCGGAACGCTGCGGATGTGGATGCTGTACTGGTTGCCTGTTCCAATTTGCAGCGTGCCTATCCGGCGATTTCCATCGAAGTGCAGAACGCGCTCGGGATTCAGGGGTGGGGCTACGACATGAATGTGGCCTGCTCATCGGCCACGTTCGGTATCCAGGCCGCCGTCAACGCTGTGGAGCAGGGCGCCGCGAGGGCCGTGTTGGTGGTGTCGCCGGAGATTTGCTCCGGGCATCTGAATTTTCGCGATCGGGACAGCCACTTTATTTTCGGCGATGTGGCCACGGCCGTGCTGGTCGAGCGGGAGCCCTCAGCCACGGCGGCCTGCGTCTTCGATGTGCTGGGGACCCGGCTGATGACCCAGTTTTCCAACAATATCCGGAATAATTTCGGTTTCCTGAATCGTTGTGATCCGCAGCACGCAAACATGCCGGACAAGCTGTTTGTGCAGAACGGCCGCAGTGTGTTCAAGGAAGTGTGTCCGGCCGTTGCGCAGCTGATTACCCGCCACCTGGAGGAACTCGCCATCCCCGTGGAGTCGCTGCGGCGCATGTGGCTGCACCAGGCGAATGCCAATATGAACAGCCTGATCAGCCGCAAGGTGCTCGGGCGGGAGCCCACTGCAGACGAGGCCCCGGTGGTGCTCGACACCTATGCCAATACCAGCTCCGCAGGCTCCATCATTGCGTTTCGCAAGTACCAGGATGATCTGGCAGTGGGCGAAATCGGCGTGATCTGCTCCTTCGGGGCGGGCTATTCGATCGGCAGTGTGGTGGTACAGCGGCGCTGATCCCGGTCCCGGGAATTTTTCCCGGCGCTTGTGCTCCAAATGGGGAGGACCGGCCTCTTGTGCCGGGCTGAAGCAGCACCCTAGTATCCGGTACGGAAACTATTCCCAGTTGTTCCGGTCATAGGGTACGTTCCGTGAGCACTTCACCGACCCGTTTGGTGGCGCGTTTCCGGAGAATCGCAGAACCGGTCTACCGGTCACCCAACTCGAAAAACACTCAGGAGAGTACGAATGTCTAAGAAAACTGTGATCAAGCCGTTGGCGGCTGCCTGTGGCGCTGCTTTCATGGCTTCTCTGGCTGCTGCGCCGTTGGCGTCCGCTGCTGAAAATCCGTTCGCGACCCACGAATTGTCCAGTGGCTACATGAACCTGGCCGGTCATCACGCCGAAGGCAAGTGCGGTGAAGGCAAGTGTGGCGAAGGCAAATGCGGCGGCGACATGGACAAGAAAGATGCCGAGGGCAAGTGCGGTGAAGGCAAGTGCGGAGCCCAGGACAAGGCCCAGAAAGAGGGCCATGACAAAGACGCCGAAGGCAAATGCGGTGAAGGCAAGTGCGGCGGCGACAAGGGCGGCGAAGGCAAGTGCGGTGAGGGCAAGTGCGGCGGCTGAGCCCACTGCTTGAGCGCACCTAGCGCCCGAAAACTTCCGGCCCCGTCGTGGGGCCGGAGGTTTTTTTCTTTGCAGGCCCAGGTGGTTTCATGAGCGAGAGCAGATTCCCGGTCGCTGGTGCCGGGCTCGGTTTGCGGCGCGCCCTGCTGGACCCGCTGCGCGACGTGGTACCGGGCCAAATTGATTTCATGGAGGTCGCTCCGGAGAACTGGATCGGCCTCGGCGGGCGGCTGCGCCGCCAGTTTCGCTGGTTCGCGGAACGGTACCCGATGGTGTGCCACGGTCTGTCGCTTTCCCTGGGCGGTCCACACCCGCTCGATGTGCAACTCCTGCAGGACATCCGCAGCTTCCTCGATGAACATGAGGTTCGCTGCTACACCGAACACCTGAGCTACTGTGGCGATCACGGCCAGCTCTATGACCTGATGCCCATTCCCTTCACCGAGGAGGCCGTGCATTACGTCGCGGCACGAGTTCGCCAGGCGCAGGATATTCTGGGCCGCCAGATCGGCATTGAGAATGTGTCCTACTACGCCGCGCCCGGTGCCGAGATGTCCGAGAGTGAATTTATCAATGCGGTGATAGAGGCAGCAGATTGCAAGCTCCACCTGGACGTGAACAACATTTACGTCAACAGCATCAATCACCGCTACGACCCCTACGAGTTCCTGCGTCAGCTTCCGGGCGATCGCGTGCTGTACGTGCATGTTGCCGGGCACTACAACGAGGCCGAGGATCTGCGGGTGGACACCCATGGTGCCGATGTCATTGATCCGGTGTGGGATCTGTTGAACCGGGCCTACGAGTGGTTCGGCGTGATGCCGACACTGCTGGAACGCGACTTCAATTTTCCGCCCCTGCCGGAGCTGCTTGGGGAGGTGGAGCAGATCCGGCAGATTCAGCGCGTCTGGGCGGCCGAGCAGGAGCGTGTTCATGCCTGAGGCCGCGTTTCTCGCGCAGCAACGTGCGTTTGCTGCCCACCTGCGCGCGCCGGACCAGCACGCTGCGCCGGCCGGTGTCGAAGACCGCCGGATGCAGATCTACCGGGATCTGTTTTACCGCAATATCGAAGGATTCATCGCGCGCGCCTTTCCGGTGCTGCGCAAACTGATCGCGGACGAGCCCTGGCACGCCATGGTGCGGGATTTCTTTCATCGTCACCGCTGCGAAACACCTTACTTCATCCGCATTCCGGAGGAGTTTCTGCAGTACCTGCAGGAGGAACGGCAGGCGCATGCCGATGATCCACCGTTCATGCTGGAGCTGGCACATTACGAATGGGTGGAGATCGCACTGGACGTGGCCGACGTCGATCTCGATGGGATCTCCTGTGATGTCGGCGGGGACCTGCTGGTGGGCTGCCCGCTGGTGAGTCCGCTGGCCTGGCCGCTTTCCTATCAGTATGCCGTGCACCGGATCGGTCCGGACTGGCAGCCGGATGCCCAGGAGCAGGAGCCGGTCTGGCTGATTGTCTGGCGGAACCGCGCTGACGAGATCCGGTTCATGGAATCCAATGCGGTGACTGTGCGGATGCTGCAGTTGCTGGGTGGGGACGCTGCGATCACCGGGCAGACCGTGCTGGAGCAGATTGCGGCGGAAATGCAGCATCCCAATCCAGCGGTGGTGATCGAAAATGGCGCGCGTACCCTGATGGAATTGCGGGACAAGGAGATTCTGCTCGGCACCTCCCCACCGGAAGACCCGGCGTAGCACCCGCGTTGGAGCGGCGCCAGCCGCAAGCGTCACAGACCCCGGCAAACGCAACCCCGCTCGCCCCGAACCCAAA
>JBFKXW010000060.1:0-10340 GCA_041637915.1 Pseudomonadales bacterium
GGGCCAGTTGCTTGGTGCCGGAAATTTCCGCGGAGTCAAAATCATTCTTGCCGCCACCGCGCTCCGGGTTCGGATAGGGCCGCTCTTCAATAAAGATATTCGGGGAACTGTCGCCCTCATCCGCCTGGGCGAACGCGGCTACGAAGGTGTCCTCTCCGACCAGCGCGCGATAGTTGGTGCCCATGATCTTCTCCATGCCCTGACTGGCAATGGACTTCATGTCGCCACTGACCCAGGACTGATGGGGACCGATGATGGTGGGGTGCACACCAAACCAGTTGACCAGTCCGATCGGTGTCGACGCGGGACCATCGGGAATGTTCGCGTTGCCGTTGGATTGCGTGTCGCCCAGTGCCTTGCCCCGCTGCAGCTCCAGTTGCACCATCAGTTTGTTGACCTGCACTTCCTCTCCACGTGCGTTCACGAACCTTTCGCGTTCCGCCTGCGGGTTATTGGCGTAGGCCGGCTTGGAGCGGTTGATATTGGTATGCAGCAGTTCGCCGGTAGACAGCGTCAGGCGTCCGGGGCCGTGCCGTTGCAAGTTGGCGTCCGCGCGCCGGATGGCATCGAATATACCTGCCACCAGTACCGGAACGCCGTTGTCCCCGTTGGTGTTCGGGTCGGAATGGGTGTGGGTCACGCCGATCATGACGTTGTGCGCATTGTATCGTTGCTGCAGTGCCGGGTCGGCGGCGATTTCGGCCAGCACACCGTTCCGGATGCTGGCGGACATCAGTCCGGAATCGACCGAGACATAGACCACGCGCCTGCCATTGCAGTCTGACTCCAATGCGAAGGCACGGGCATACACGCGCGTATGCAGGCCGCTGAACACCTGTTGCGGATTCACCCAGCCCGGGCTGTTGGTGTCGGCGATGGAACTCGTCACATCCGATATGCCGGTGCCCAAGCGGTAGGCACGGTTCTGTGCACAGCGTGACGGCGGATTCTGTACCGGCGGGGTGGGGACATCCAGTGTGCCGGGTGCATCCAGACCGGCCCCGACGCTGCGTTGCGGACTGTCCAGATAACATTGGGCCAGGGCGTCGTCATAGTCCGCGTTGGCGCTGCTGGTGAACAGAACCGTGGCGATCCCAAACGCCCGGATACCGTCTTTGATCAGTCTGCCTGCAGTGGCTCCCATGGAATCCTCCTGATGATGGACATTCGTGGTCAGCAAGTGGGCCGAGAAATCGGGCTGCCATCAAGGCAGCGTAGGCCATTCCCCGCACGTGAACCCGGGCAAAAATGCATGTGCTCCCGACGACCCGAACAATGTACGGTGCGTGGACGGGGACAGATCCAGCGGCCAAAACCGGCAATCTATACTTTGCCAAACTGCAGGAGAAAATCATGAAAACGAAGAATCTGTCCGGAAAACTGGTCGTGATCACCGGGGGATCCAGTGGCATCGGCCTGGCCCTGGCCGAGTTGTCGCTGCAGCGCGGTGCCCAGGTGCTGTTGGTGGCCCGGAATGAAGAGAAGCTGGCCGCGTGCGCGAAACGGCTGGGGTGCCAGGACCGGGTGCATACCGTCAGCGCCGATGTCAGCCGCAGCGCGGATGTCCGGCGGATTCGAACCGCCACACGGGCGGTGGCGCCCTGTGCCGACCTGCTGGTCAACAGTGCCGGCGTGGTGAGTGCCGGCCTGCTGCATGAGGTGCCGATGGGCGAATGGGATCGCCTGCACCGCATCAACGTGCGCGGTCTGGTCATGGTGCTGCAGGCACTGATTCCGGACATGATTGCCCAGAGCGGGGCAGACCACCAGCAACGCCACATTGTGAACGTGTCCTCCGCGGCAGGATTTTCCAGCGTGCCGGGGATGTCTGCTTACGGGGCGACCAAGGCAGCGGTCACTGCGTTGAGCGAAAGTTTGCGGGGTGAACTGGCAGACGTTGGAATCGGCGTCACGGCTGTGTGTCCGGGTTTCGTGAAGACACCGATCGCCGAGACGATTCAGTTGTTTGGCCGGATGAACAGCCCCCGGGTGGAGAAACAGATCAGCCGCCTGTTCGCATTGGGGAACCTGTCGCCGGAGAAGGTTGCGCAACGTACCCTGCGCGGTGTTGCCAGGAATCGCGGCATGGTGGTGATCGGCCGGGAAGCGAAGGCCTCGCAGGCGGCCAAGCGATTATTTCCGGAGTCCTACCTCAAGGCCGTGGGTCGCCTGACGCGCTACTGAGCGAGGTTCGTCCGAGGCTACGGTTTTGCCGGCTTCCGCGCACTCTCGACGGACAGTACGACGCGTATGGTGTGTGCGTTCTCGGGCACTTCACTGACATAGCCCATGAGTCCCGGATCAGCGGATACCGCCGCGATCACGGCAGCGTCGTCGTCCAGCCGGCGTGGCGCCTTGGCCGTTCCGGAGAAAATCAGCCGTGCCCAGTAGGCGTTCAGCTGCACGCGGGACATGCCTGTAATCTGTCGATGGAAGTCGTGAAAGATGAAACGCGTGGTGCTCTGCTCGACGATGCGTAGCTGTGCACCGGAGGGCAATGTCACGTTGCGACCCAGTGCAATAGCGCTGACCTGCGCAGGGGTCATGGATTCGATGCCGCTCCCGGCATTCACGATCACCAGGATTTCGGCGCGCAACGGGAGTGCCGTCAGACTCAACAGCAGGGTCAGCAGGAGCGGTTGGCTGCGTGGGTTCAGGCTGGCCATGATCAGAACATGGCGTCCAGCACGACGGACCAGACGTGCACGCTGTCATCCGGAATACTGCTGAACATTCCGGCTGTGCCGTTGAACTGGCTGACGCGCTGCCATTCACCCTTCAGTGCCATGCCGGAGCCCAGATCGTAGCGCAGCCCCACGGTCCAGGAGGTCTGCTCGGCATCGATCAGGAAGGGCGCATCGCGGAAATCCACGGCGCCGCCCAGAAATACACGGTCGGCGTGATCGGTGGAATTGAGCTTGCCGTACGTCACGTGGGTCAGCAGGTCGCCCCACTGGTAGCCTCCGGTCAGGTAGAACGACTCCCAGTCCAGCAGCCACTCGTTGATCCGCACCCGGGTGAACTCACCCATGCCCAGCCACTTGCCGTTGTTGTAGTGGAATCCGGTGCCAAAAAAATCAACATCTTCCTTCCGGACCGTGAGCGTCTGACCAGCAGCATTGAGCGCTGCCTCCACGGGAGCCAGGGATGCTGGCAGGGGAGCCAGGCTGAGATCTGCGCTGGCTACGCTGGCATACACGCGCGTGTTGCCATGAATCAGACCGACGTTGAAACCGAACAGGTCGTCGATATCAATATTGAGAGTGGAGCCGGCAAGGACCCCATCCGTGGCCCGGCCGCCCCAGTAGGCCTGCGCGGTCAGGTACCAGTCGCCCCGCAACAGTCGCGAATGTCGCAGGTTGACGCCATCGTAGTTGGAGAAGTTGCCGATCAATCCGTAGACCTCCACCGGCGGACGCACCCACGGGTAGGCATACCCTACCTCCAGGTACTCAGAGAGCATGAACAGCGGCAGCCGGCTGCGACCCAGCCGCAGATCCGTCAGGGCGTCGAGCTTGTAGTTGAGGTAGGCCCATTCCACCTGCAGATCGAACTCGTCATCTCCGCGCGTTTCGTCGACGCCGCGGGCAACCACCTGCGTGACGAAGCTGGCTTTTTCATTGACGAGGAATGCGGCCTGCAGGCCGAGCACGGTATCCGCGTTGAAGTCAAAGTCGTCATGAATCTGGTCACCGCGCACCTGAAAGTCCGCACTGGAATTACTTTGTGCCACGCCCACGGAAGCGAAACCATCGAAGGTGATGCGCTCGCGGCGCTCCCGCAATTCCTCAGCGAGCATTTCCACGTGCTGTTCAACCCGGGCCACCTGCTTCCGGCTGGCAGGCGGGGTCGCAGTTTCAACAGGCTTCCCGTCTGCGGGCGGGGGCGCCGCGTCACGTTCCGCCCGCAACGTTTTCAGTTCCGACTCCAGCGCCTCGATGCGCCGCTCGTAGGCTTCAAAGCGCTCCAGAATCTCGGCCTCGGTGAGGGCAGAGGCGGGGACGGGAGCGAAACCCAGGAGAAGCGGGAGGAGGAGCGATAGACCGCGCTGGTTCATGCGACCCCGGTATTGCCTTTCTTTCGGTGACCGTAGGTAAGCGTAGAACATTGGGGCCCGGGGTCGAGCCTATGCCTGGCGGAGGATACAATCGGCCCCAAAGGGCGTCTGCCGGCGGTTGGTGTGGCCCCCTGAGTGACTGGCGCGACAGAAGGAATCCAGGATGACCGAACAATCTGATCGACTGACCTCGCAACTCGGCATCGAAGTGCCAGTCATCTGCGGGCCGATGTATCCAGGATCCAATCCTGAACTCGTGGCTGCGGTTTCCGAGGCCGGTGGGATGGGCGTGGTACAACCTGTTTCCATGACCCACATCTACAAGCATGACTTTCGGAACGGCATTCGCCTGATCAAGTCGCTGACCCGCAAACCCTTCGGTGTGAACTTCACACTCATGGATGGCGTAAAAGTCTATGAAGAACGTAACCGGGAGTGGATGGAAATTGCGATCGAGGAAGGCGTTCGTTTCTTCCTGACCTCGCTCGGGAATCCGGGACCGGTGGTACGGAAAGCCCGCGAGCACGGCATCGTGGTGTATCACGACGTCACAACGCGCACCTTTGCGGAGAAGGCGGTTGCGGCCGGTGTCGATGGGTTGAACTGTGTCAATAATCGCGCGGGCGGCCAGACAGGCCAGATTTCACCGGAACGGATGCTGGATCAGTTACAGGATCTCGATGTGCCGCTGGTCTGTGCCGGTGGGGTGGGTGACGAGCAGGATTTTCGGCGCATGCTGGATGCCGGCTATGCCGGCGTGCAACTGGGCACGCGGTTCCTGGCCACAGACGAGTGCCAGGTGCCAGCGGATTACAAGCAGGCCATCGTGGAACACGGGGAAGAGGATATCGTCTGGACCAACAAGCTGGCGGGAACCAACTCCTCCGTAATCCGCACGCCGGACATCGAACGCCTTGGGTTGCGCACCGGGCCGATCACCAGCCGCCTGCTGAAGAATCGGAAGACCCGGAAGATCACGCGCATGCTGCTGTTGCTGCGCTCCACCCAGCGCTATAAAAAAGTCGCGCTGGATCCCGGCTATGCACAGTACTGGCAGGCGGGGAAGGGTATTGGGCAGATTCACGCCGTGGAGTCGGCCGGCGACGTGGTGCGGCGGTTTGCGGGGGCCGTCCAGCAGCACGCTGCCGGTTGATTCCGGTGCCTCAATCCGGGCGGAGCGCCAGTCGTCTGCGTGCGTTTCAGTCTGGCGCCCGGGACGGCCTCTCTGAACGGGTTGGCCGGTAGCGGGCGCGCTGCTTGCCGAAACGTTTTACAGGTTCTTTAAGACCAGCTGGTGTCCGGGCTCTCCGCTGAGTGCCTCCTGCAGCGCTTCCTTCGCCGCATTGAGAAACGTTGCCGGCTCGGTGTGACTGGCAGTGGTCGTGCACACGGCGCCGATGGCAATTTCCACGCCGGGGCGGCCGTCCCACTGGGGCAGGATGGCTTCGGTCCCTTTCTGAATGCGCGCTACAATCTCCGTGACGGTCTCTGCAGAGGCCGTCGGCAACAGTGCCGCGAAGCTGGTGACATCGTAGCGGGCACAGGTATCCGAACTCCCCCGCGTGCACCGACGCAGTTCGTTGGCGAATTCGTGCAGTACCTTGTCGAACAGGGCGTAGTCCCCGCGCGAAAACAGGTTCTCGATATTCCGGAAGCTGATCATGATCATTGCAGCCGCCGAATCTGCCCGGTCCAGGCGGCCCAGTTCGCCGGGCACACGATGCTCCAGCACGGCGCGTGTAAACAATTGGGTGTCGGGGTCGCGCTCCACGACATGTCCCAGCCCGCCCCCGTGTTTCTCGAACTGCCGGTTTGCCGACTGGCCCACCAGCAGCGCCAGCAATACGGCCGGCACGACGATTAGCAGCCAGGGGATCAGCGCGGCACCTTCGGGTCGGAAGGCATCTGCCAGCATGCCTTCTCTATCCACATTCAACAGACCGGTCAGCAGCAGCGCGAGTCCGAACAGTACGGTCACCAGGTGGGCTTCCCTGCGGGGCAGCAGCAGGTAGAGGCTCAGCAGGGTGGGCAGCAGCAGAATCAGGATCGGGCTGTGCAGGCCTCCTGTCAGGTGGAACAGCCCGACCAGATGAATGCCGTCCAGCGCAAGGACCGCCAGGAGCAGATAGTGCAGACGGTCCAGTGCAGCGCGGGGCGCGCGATCCAGCCAGGCAGTGCGCCGTAACAGGATGGTCACGCCAGCGGTGACAAGCGCGAACTCGGTCAGCACGAGATTGTAGGAAAGGGTGAAGTAGCCCCAGGTGGGCCAGACCAGGGCATCAGAGGCCTGGATGTATAACTCGATGATCAGCGCCAGCCCAATCGCCAGCCAGTTCACCAGGCAAACCGTGCCCAGGATGGCACGGTAATCTTCCGGTTGGGTGGGTGCTCGACCGTTCTGGCCCTGGGTCATGTGATGACTCCTGCGGATCTTGTTATTTTCACGGATGTGCTGATCATGGCCGGCAGACTGCGGGGACCAGATTGCTCGGGATCGCGGTGGTGCAAGTCCACTGGATTGGCCCTGAAGTGACAGTGGTCGGCGTGAA
Organism: Pseudomonadales bacterium; assembly: GCA_041637915.1. Taxonomy (GTDB): domain Bacteria; phylum Pseudomonadota; class Gammaproteobacteria; order Pseudomonadales; family JBFGWM01; genus JBFJWR01. Next base: position 6,607 of record JBFKXW010000060.1, read on the forward strand.
AATGAACGTGCCGTTGTTCAGCGCGGGGTCATCGAATTTGATCGTGACAACGCCATCCACGCCGACGGTGATGCTTTCAACGTGGTTGCCGCGGTAGGCAGTGGGTGGGTCCAGGCCGGCTTCGCCGTTGTTGTCCGGAAAAAAGCCCTCCGCCGAGTAGTATTCGGTCACTGCCATCTTTACGTTCGGAAACAGCGCAAGTGCCTCGCCCGCCTTGGCTCTCGTGGCGTAATCGAGGTAGGTGGGGATGGCGACGGCGGCGATGATGCCGACGATGGCCACGATAATCATGAGTTCAATCAGCGTGTAACCGCTCTGCAGTTGTTCCGACATGCGGCTCGATCTCTGCGGATAGTCTAATATCGCGTTATTCTAATATCGATTGGTGGTAAAGTCAGCCCGCCGCGTTGCCAGGTCAGGGGTTGTCACCCCTTCGAAACCAGCGGAAGGGTGGTGGCTTCTGTTTTGTCCCGGTCTGCGGTGGCTGCGCCTGTGGATCGCGCACGATCCAGACGTGTACGGGTGCCGCCAGGCCCTTGAATTGAATTGGTTTGTCCGAGTGTGGGGCGGCCCGCCCGGCGTCCTCACCAAGCAGGGCCAGCGTGCGCTCGCTGAGCAGGATGTCCCCTCCCTCGGCATGCTCACAGAGTCTGGATGCCAGATTGACGGCACGGCCGACCGCGGCGTATTCCATCGGGCTGGTGCCGACAATCCCCACACTGACCTGGCCGCTTGCAATGCCGATGCCGAGGCTGAGATCGGTGCCGTACCAGAGGGGCAGGCAGTGGTGGCGCAGGTCGGCAGCCAGGTCCAGGGCAACGCGGGCATGCTCCGGATTCTCCAGGGGCGCGCCGACCAGCAGCAGGACGCCATCTCCGGCGTAGTCCTTGATCGTGGCGCCGTGCTTGGCGGCCACCTCACCCACGGTCTGGTAGTACGTGCCGATCAGCGAGATGACGTCTGCTGAGTCGTGAGTTTCGGCATAACTGGAAAACCCCCGGATGTCGCAGGCCACTGCCGTCAGTTCCAGCCGGTCCCGGTGGATGCCTTCATCCAGACCGCGATCCCGAACCACCGCCGCCACCTGGGGGGACAGGAACCGGGACATAAATTGCCCGCGTTGCGCCCACTGTACGTGGTATTGCATGACGGCAACGAGCAGCGCCATTTCGCCTACGACGGCGAAATAGGGCGCCATGCCCCGTGGCACAAAGATCGCCAGCAGGAACAGCGGCAGGGCCACAATGAAGCCCAGCAGGCGCATGCGCTCGGGTGGGTCCGGCTGCAGCAGCAGGGTACGGATCATCGCGGTATAGAAACAGAGAATGCTGACCAGGAACGGAACCGCGATGGCGTAAAAGTGTGGCGAGCGCAGGACGGATTCCGTTTGGTCGCCCAGATTCGCCATGATATGGAGACGCCAGTGCGGAAAGGCCAGGGACACCGCGCCGTACGCCAATGCGGCCAGTTGCGAGTAGCGAATCGCGGCGCTGCCTTTTTCGTCCTGGCCCGGCAACTGGGCTGTGCGGCGAATCACCCGCAGCCAGGTGGAGAGGCCCAGCAGTGCAAACATGTCCCCAAGTGCGGTCCAGCCGGCCCAGTCCGGGATGGAATCCAGTCCCGGCCGGACGATGTAGGTGGCTTCCACTGCCAGCGTAACCCCCAGCAGCAGGAACAGCAGAGCCAGCAGCTGGGAACTTCTGGACCGGTGATCCGCAATGATCACCGAAAGTGCCATGCCGATGGCGACGATGGCGACCAGATTCCAGGCGATCTCAACAGGCATCCGGATACCAGATCGGAAGGGGTGTTCCCGGAGTGTAGGTGATCCGGCCTGGACTGCGTTGCTGCCGCGCGGGCCGGGGTGCACTATTCTTAACGCCAATGTTTTTTTGGGGGAACAGCCATGAGTGCGGGCTCAGCATTCATCCGCGGTCTTGGCACCTACGTGCCCGAGCAGGTGGTGACCAATCACGATCTGGAATCGTTGATGGAAACCAGTCATGAGTGGATTGTCGAGCGCTCCGGCATCGAGGAGCGTCGTTGGATCAAACCCGGTGAACAGGGCAACTGCGATCTGGCCGCCAACGCCGCGCGCGCCGCGCTGGAAGATGCTGGCATGCAGGCCGGCGAAATCGACTGCATCATTTATGCGACGTTGTCACCGGACTATTACTTCCCCGGTGACGGGGTCCTGCTGGGGCGCGAGCTGGGCATTACGGGCATCCCGGCCTATGACATCCGCCAGCAGTGTTCCGGTTTTGTCTACGGACTGGAGATGGCGAACGCGCTGATTGTCAGCGGGCAGTATCGGAACATCCTGCTGGTCGGCTCCGAAACCCACTCACCGGCGCTGGAAAAGGCGACCCGCGGCCGGACCGTGACGGTACTGTTTGGCGATGGTGCCGGCGCTGCGGTTCTCAGTCGCAGCGAAGACGCGGCACAGGGAATCCTCGGTTCCGAAATGCATGCGGACGGTACCGAGGCGGAATGCCTCGCCATGCTCTATCCCAGTTTCAAGTCGGGCACCTTCATCACCCACGAGGACCTGGATGCCGGCCGCCAGTACCCGAATATGGATGGCCAGAAGGTCTTCAAGTCGGCGGTGCGGCGTATGCCGGAGGTGGTTCGTGCGCTGCTGGAGAAGCATGGACTGCAGGTGTCGGATATCGACATGCTGATTCCGCATCAGGCGAATCTGCGGATCAACCAGATGGTCGCGAAACAGTTGGGCATTGCGCCAGACCGGGTGCACAACAACATCCAGAAGTACGGAAACACCACGGCAGCCACCATCCCGCTCTGCCTGAAAGAGGCCCGGGATCTCGGTAAGGTCAGGCGTGGTGATCTGGTCTGCTGTGTCGCGTTTGGCGCCGGTTTTACCTGGGGCGCTGTCCTGCTGCGCTACTGAGGTGGTCACGCGGACGCGCGCATCCGTGGCGCGTCAGGTTGCCTCGGCGGTAGGGCTGGATGTGGCGGACAGCCGCTCAATGCGGGCCGGAACATGCTTGTGCCAGGGTGTGCCGGCCAGGAAATCCCTGCGCATGCAATCGGTCAACTCGTTGGGCGCTGCCCCGCGACGCACCGTGCGACCGGCCGCATCCGTGTACTCCAGGCCCGTGCCGTTGGGCAGGGAGATATGGCCGGGTTGCATCCTGTCGCTGATCTCCACGAAAACCCGCGCGGAGGCACGTGCGGTTCGCAACTCGACGCGTTCACCGGTGCTGCATCCCAGCGCCTGAGCATCCTGCGGGCTGATGCGCAGCGCGCCGTACTGGCCCTTCCGGTGCCAGGATATATCACGAACCGCAGTGTTGGCCGTTTCGGTGCGCCGCTCACCGGCGGAAAGTACGTAAGGGAATTCCTCGCTGGTAGTGGCGAGTCCGTTTTCAAGTTGCGACAGTGCCTGGAGCATCTCCGGGATGTGCAGATTGATGCGATGGTCCGGCATGCGGATGGCCTGCCAGCTCTCCGCCTGGGTGCGCTCACCGAACACAACGCCGGAAGGGTTCGCAAGTATCGCCCTGAACAAACGATTGGCAGCAATGGGAAGCGGGCCACGAAAACCGGCACGGCGGGCCTCGGCGGGGAAGGCGCGTACGTACTGTAGACACATCCCCCACACCACCGCCGCGTTCTCCAGGCCTGTCGGCAGGGTTTCGCCCAGCGTCCGGTAGAGCAATACACCGACCACCTTCAGTAGTTTCGGTTTCACTGCCACTGTGCCAAGGAAC
>JBFKXW010000061.1:0-10266 GCA_041637915.1 Pseudomonadales bacterium
CCTGCACTGGTTCCCGGGCAACCATGTGATCCATCTCGGGCAAAAGCGCTATCTCAAACTGATGCGCTGGTTTATGGATCGCCACAGCGGCGTGGAGCGCTGATCCACGACCGCGGGCAGCAGCGCCATACTCGCCGAAAAGCCGGAGCCCGAACGCAGATCGCCCATGGATCATGCCAGAAATCCGCTGGCCGGACTGACCTGCCTGCTGATGGATGATGAACGTTTCAATCTCATTGCCCTGAAGCGACTGCTGCCGACGTGTGGTGGCACACCCTTGCGCCACTGTTCCGGGCCGCGCGTGAGATGGCGTGGGCAAAGCGCGCATCGTCGTCGAACAGATGGAGACAAAAGCCGGCCAGCGCGCCGTTTGCGTCAGATGTCGCCTGTGCCCGGTCTGCCTCCGCGAAAGGCTGGGGTCCAGCAGGTTCAAGGGGCACCGCCGGGTCTCTCTGGCCCGACGCCACCGCAGCGCGTGCTTGCCTGCTGGTCACCGGTAACAGAAGGGTAAAGGCGCTGCCCATGCAGGGTTGACTGTCTACCGACAGATCACCACCGAGCATCGTGATCATCTGTTTGGCGAGTGCCAGGCCGAGTCCCGTGCCACTGTCTTGGCGGCTCACGAACCCGTCCACCGGTTTGAACGCGTTAAACACGCGATGCAGTTTATCGGCCGGAATCCGTGACGGTGATATGAACCATACCCTCTTGGCAGATGCCGTAGTCCACTGTGACGCCGCTTTTTCAAGCATCGAGCGGGGGGAGACCTCCAGCGGCAGGTCAATTGTGGCGTCTGCATCTGACAGGGTCTTGCGGATCCGGGAGACGTCATCGAACAGTGTGCCGCCGAAGCGGCGGCCCTTGCGCCATGAAAATCCGATGGCACCCAGCACTAGGGCGAGGATGGCGAGGCGGACGGGTGCCTCGCGCAAAATCAACAGGCGGGCCTCCCGCTGTGCGACTGCCAGGCCGTCTGCAAAGGCCTGCTTGGAGCTTTGTTCCGGTGCACGCTGCCGGGCATACCATGCTGACGCGGCCGGGGTCGGGACTTCTCCGAAAGCGACCGGAGCCCGGCCTGATTCCAGCGCCCGTGATGCCAGTCTGTCTAGCAGTTCCTACAGGACCGGTTGCGCCAGATACTGCTCCACAGGCGCTGCATATTCTTCAATGAACTGCGCCGTGCGTTCCCAGTCGATGGATTTTGCCATGGTGCGGAAGCGCAACAACTGCTGTTCCGGGCGTTCAACCTGCTGCAGGAAACGCAGTGCGTCGGCTCGCGCCAGCACACCATTGCGCAGTATCGAGATCACCGGTCGGCGATTCTGTGTCAGTGACACATGCAGATCCCACGCCTGCAGAAAAGCGTACTTTGCGTTTTCGATCGGCAGCTTTTCGACATGGAAGCTGGCATTCGCCTGCACGGTGGCAAGGTAGAGCGCTTCCAGCGCCGCCTCCAGCGCGCGGCTCGTCGCGGGGCTGACCGTGCCGTCCTGTTCAAACTCAGCTTGGGCCGTCAACAAAAGAGCCTCGGCGTGCAGCGCGGTTTTGCGCTGCTTTCCCATCCCGTCGGTAAACCGCCCGAAATCCTCTTGCTCCCGCGCGCGTATGGTCGTTGCCATGTGCTGACGCGCTTGTACGGGGTTTTCGGGCTCGCCGAGGAGCAGGGCGTCAAACTGGCGATTGATGTTTTTGCGCAGTGGGCCACTGGCCGCGCGACTTTGACTCAGCATGGGGAGGCGCTTCCAGGTGCCCCATTTTGCGAAAGGCCAGCGGTGTGAAACCGGTCCAGCTCTTGAACGCACGGACAAATGCACTGGATTCTGAAAAGCCGAGCTGGAAGGCGATTTCCTCAATGGCCAACTCGTGGGTGTTCACCCGGTTGATCGCCAGGTCACGCCGGGTTTCTGTCTTGATGTCCTGGTAGGTGGTCTGGTCGCGGGCCAGTCTCCGCCGCATGGCCTGCGGGTGTAACTGAAAGTAGTCCGCGGCCTCAGTGATATCCGGCATCGCCCGGTCCTCCCGGAGCCTTCGTTCCAGCCACTTGCGCACCTGACTGGGCAGGTCGGTGGCTTCAAAAGTCTGCGTCATCAACGTGATCGGGAGCCGCTCCAGGAGGCGTTTGAGGTCGGATGCGGTCCGTGCGTTCGGCAGCAGCAGCGAGGAGTTCGCCAGATGAAAACCGCATTGCGACTGCTGGTAGTGGATGGGGGCTCCATAGAAGACATAGCGGTATTCGGCGGCGTACTCCGGCCGCGGAAAATCCAGATCCACGCGCAGGATGGGCAGGCGTGCATTGGCCAGCCAGCAGAGTGTGCGGTGCACACTGAGCAGCATCTGCTCCAGCGCATAGTGGTTCCGGACAATCGCCCGCGGCCGGCGCGTGAGCACGAATGCACTGCCAGCCGGCCCATCCACGACCGCGCAGCTCAACCCGTTGTCGAGCAGATTGTGGAAGTCGCTGGCGAGGTGGAGCGCCTCCCGCACATTGGTGGCCTGGCTCATGGCGTAACACATGAATCGGTAGGTGTTGCGTTTCTGGGGGCGGTCGAGCAGACCGTATAACTCGTCATCCAGCAGGTCGACAATGGACTCACTCAGGCGTGACAGCTGGTGCAGGGTGATGCGGGAGCGCGGCTGGTGCAGGATCCCCGGCGCAATGCCGCAGCCGGCCAGGATGCGGTCGGCATCAAAGCCGCGCGCACGCGCGCCTTCCAACATGTGCAATGCGAATGCCGAGGATACCGTGGATGATTCCATGCGGGCTTGACCACCTAACGCGCGTTCGAAAAGTGTAATGAAATGTCAATTAATTCGAAAGCTCCGGTCATTGCCGCAGGACCGGGGGAGGGTGAGCATGACCCCCACGTATCCCACCGATGGAGAAATCTCGAATGAGTCACGCTGCATATATCTTTGATGCCGTGCGCACCCCGCGCAGCAAGGGGAAGAACGACGGGACCCTGCATGAGGTCAAGCCGATTGACCTGGGTGCCGGGCTGCTCCGCGAATTGCAGCGCCGTCACGAGCTTGATACCTCCTACGTGGATGATGTGGTCATGGGCTGCGTGACGCCGGTGGGTGAGCAGGGCAGCGATGTGGCCAAGATGATCGTCCAGAACGCCGAGTGGGATGAGTCGGTTGCGGGCGTGCAACTGGATCGCTTCTGCGCATCCGGCCTGGAGGCGGTCAACATTGCCGCACAGAAAATTGCTTCCGGTTGGGAGGATCTGGTCGTGGCGGGGGGCATTGAGTGCATGTCGCGGGTGCCGATGGGAAGCAACGGCGGCGCCATGGTCGGCGACCCGGCGTTCGCCTTCAAGACTGGCTTTGCACCGCAGGGGATTGGCGCGGACACCATTGCCACCCTGGAGGGCTGGTCGCGGGAAGAAGTGGACGCCTACGCCATGGAATCCCAGAAACGCGCAGCGCAGGCGCGCGACAGCGGCTGGTTCGACAAGTCCGTGGTGCCGGTGAAGGACAAGAATGGCCTGACCATCCTGGAGCGCGACGATTTCATCAAGCCGGATACCACCCTGGAAGGGCTCGGCAGGCTGAAGGCCTCCTTCGAAATGATGGGCAAGTTTGGCTTCGACGACGTGGTCATCAGCAAGTACAACACGCTGGAACGCATCAACCACGTGCACACACCCGGCAATTCCTCCGGTATCGTGGACGGATCCAGTGCCGTGATGATCGGAAGTGAAAAGGCGGGCAGGGATCTTGGTCTGACGCCGCGCGGGCGCGTGGTCGCGACGGCTGTGCTGGCCACCGACCCGATCATCATGCTGATCGGTCCCGGACCGGCTGCACAAAAATGTCTGCAAAAAGCCGGGCTGAAGAAGTCCGACATCGACCTGTGGGAAATCAATGAAGCATTTGCCTCGGTCGCCATGCGCTACATGCGCGATCTCGACATCCCGCATGAAATCACCAACGTCAATGGCGGGGCGATTGCCATGGGTCACCCGCTCGGCGCGACCGGTGGCTGTCTGGTCAGCACGGTGCTCGACGAACTGGAGCGGCGCAATCTCAAGCGGGGCATGATTTCGCTCTGCGTGGGCGGCGGCATGGGAATTTCCACCATCATTGAGCGCGTGTAACGGAACAGGATTCAGGGGAAAGAAACATGAGTGTATTCAAGTACGAGAAAGACGCCGACGGCATTGTGACCATCACCATGGACATGACCGGCCCGGTGAATGCGATGACGCCCGAGTACGAAGGCGCCATGGGGGAGAGCGTTGCCAAACTCGAGCAGGAAGACGGCCTGACCGGTGTGATCTTCGCGTCCGCCAAGAAAGTGTTTTTTGCCGGTGGTGATCTGAAGACCCTGGTGCAGGCGCAGCCGGAACAGACCGAGGAATTCTTCCACCATCTGGAATCCATCAAGGCACAGTTCCGCACCCTGGAAAAACTGCCGGTGCCGGTTGTTGCCGCGATCAACGGGGCCGCGCTGGGTGGCGGTTACGAGCTATGCCTTGCCTGTAACCATCGGATTGCCTGGAACGACCCGTCTGTGCAGATCGGTTTGCCGGAAGTCAGCCTGGGACTGCTGCCGGGCGGCGGCGGTGTGGTGCGCCTGACCAATCTGCTCGGTCTCGAGAAGGCATTGCCGTTCCTGCTGGAAGGCAAGCGCGTGCGTCCGGCGGAAGCACTGAAAGCAGGTCTGATTCACGAAACCGTGGATGCGCGGGAAGAACTGGTTCCACGCGCACGGCAGTGGATTCTGGAAAATAAGGGCAAGGCCGAGGCGGCGACGCAACCCTGGGATACCAAGGGCTTTAAAATCCCTGGCGGCAGCGCCAACTCACCGAAACTGACCCAGGTGCTGGTTGGCGGGCCGGCCATGCTCCGGCAGAAGACCCGCGGTTTGCTGCCCGCCCCGGAGGAAATCATGGACTGCGCAGTGGAAGCAGCGCGCCTTGATTTCGATACCGCACTGCGCATCGAAAGCCGTGGCCTGACGCGGCTGGTCATGACGCCGGAAGCAAAGAACATGACCACTGCGTTCTTCTTCCAGTTGAACCAGGTCAACGGGGGTGCCAGCCGGCCGCAGAATGTCGAGAAGCGGGACGTCAAAAAGGTGGGCATTCTGGGCGCCGGCATGATGGGTCAGGGCATCGCCTACGTTTCTGCCATGGCGGGTATCGAGGTGATCCTGAAAGACATCTCGCAGCAGGCCGCTGACAAGGGCAAGGCCTATTCTGAGAAACTGCTTGCCAAGCGGGTGAGCCGCGGCAAGATGGATGAATCCAGGAAAGAGGCGGTGCTCAGTCTGATCCGGCCGACCGCCAATGATGAAGATCTGCAGGGCTGCGATCTGATCGTGGAAGCGGTGTTTGAGAACATCGAGTTGAAGAACAAGATCACCCAGTCCACCGAAAAGTACCTGGCCGAGGACGGCTTCTGGGGCTCCAACACCTCCAGTCTGCCGATCTCGCTGCTGGCAGAAGCAAGCAGCAAGCCGGAGAAGTTTATCGGCATCCATTTTTTCTCGCCGGTCGACAAGATGCCCCTGATCGAGCTCATCTGCGGCGAGCAGACCGATGATGAAACCCTCGCGCGAGCCTTCGACTATGCCCGGCAGATCAACAAGACGCCGATCGTGGTCAATGATTCCCTTGGCTTCTTCACATCGCGCACCTTCGGAACCTATCTGGACGAAGGTGCGCGTCTGGTAAAGGAGGGCATTCACCCGGTCCGCATCGACAATCTCGGCAAGGCGATCGGCATGCCGGTCGGTCCGCTGACCGTGCATGATGAGGTCAGCCAGGAACTGACCCGCAAGGCGATGGAAACCTGGGGCGACATGGGTGTCGGTGACAAATGGGGTGAACAGGAGGTCATGCGCGAGATAATCCAGTTCCTGGTGACCGAGCATGGCCGCGGTGGACGCCATCACGGCGGTGGCTACTACAGTTACGCCGACGATGGCGGCAAGGAACTCTGGCCCGAAGTGCTGACGCGTTATTACCAGGCGGATGTGCAGATCGAGGACCAGGACATCAAGGATCGCCTGCTGTTCCGTTCCGTGATTGAAACCCTGAAGTGCCTGGAGAGTAACGTCCTGCGTAACGTGGCGGATGGCAACATTGGTTCCATCATGGGGATCGGGGCGCCGATCTGGACTGGCGGATATCTGCAGTTCATCAACACGTATGGGCTGCAGAAGTTCTCCGATCGTTGTGCAGAACTGGCCGGGAAGTTCGGGGGCCGCTTCCAGGTGCCCGCGATTGTCGGCGAGAAGCTTCAGGCCGGGGAAACCTTCGCCTGAAACCGGCCTGAAGACCGGGACGCGGCGGCGCTGCTCCCTCAAAGAGTAGGAGCGGTGCCGGCCGCGATCGGTTGTTGGGGATCGTGCAGCACGAGCGAGGCTGAGCACCCCGCGTGGCCGCGCTCCCGCAATCAAACGCATGGAAACCAACCCTGGGGAACAAACATGGGACCACTAGAGGGAATCAAGGTCATCGAGCTGGCCGGTATCGGGCCCGGGCCCTTCGCCGGCATGCTGTTGGCGGACATGGGTGCCGAGGTGATCTCGGTGGAGAAGCGATCCGGCACGCAGCGCCTGCCGGAATGCTCGCGTCGTGGCAAGAAATCCATCGCGCTGAACCTGAAGTCGTCAGAGGGGGTGGAAACGCTGCTGGCACTTGTGGAGCAGGCTGACATCGTGTTTGAAGGGTTTCGACCCGGTGTGATGGAGAAACTGGGGCTGGGTCCGGATGTCTGTCTGCAGCGCAACCCACGTATCGTGTACGGGCGCATGACCGGCTGGGGTCAGACCGGGCCGCTGGCGCAGGCTGCCGGACATGACATCAATTATATTTCGCTTACAGGCGCGCTTTTTGCGACGGGCAGGGCGGATGACAAACCCGTCCCGCCGTTGAACCTGGTCGGTGACTACGGCGGCGGTGGCATGTTTCTCGTCACCGGGATGCTGGCGGCACTCATCGAGGCGCAGCGCACCGGCAAGGGCCAGGTGGTGGATGCCGCCATGACAGACGGATCTGCGGTCCTGATGGCCATGTTCAATTCGCTGCATGCCATGGGTATGTGGAATACCCGCCGTGGCGTGAACCTGCTGGATACCGGTGCGCATTTTTACGAGGTCTACGAAACCAGCGACGGGAGGTTCGTCTCGGTCGGTTCCATCGAACCGCAGTTCTACGCGATTCTAATGGAGAGAGCGCAGCTCGATCCGAAGATCTTCGGTGCACAGATGAACCAGGCGAAGTGGCCGGAACTGAAAGAGAAGCTGGCGACAGTCTTCAAGACACGCACACAGGCGGAGTGGGTGGAACTGATGGAAGGTACCGATGCCTGTTTCGCGCCTGTGCTGGACTTTATCGAGGCGCAGGAGCACCCGCATAACCAGGCTCGCAAAACCTACGTGGATGTCGATGGCATGATGCAGCCGGCACCGGCACCACGATTCAGCCGTACCCCCGGGGCGGTACGGCACGGCGCGCATGCCAATGGGGAGGATACCGAGCAGGTCCTGCTGGCGTGGGGTTTCGATCAGGAACAGGTGGAGAAGCTACGCGCCGCGGGTGCGCTTTCCTGACCGGTCGCGCGGCGTATTTGCGGATACCGGCGTGGTTGGCGGGGCCGCACCACTGCACGATTCAGGTTCTGGCAGCGTGACCGGTGTGGCGCACTGCGGCCATCCGCGCGTCGCTGTATGATGCGCCTACGTGTGCAGGGGGATTCATGCAGCAAGTTGTTGTGAAAGAACCGGGCGGGCTGGCGAAACTCTCGGTGCAAGATGTGCCGGAGCCGGTGCCCGGTGCGGATGAGGTCCTGGTGCAGGTGGCCGCAAGCAGCCTGAATTACCATGACCTCCTCGTTGCAGAGGGTGCCATACCCGTGGCGGATGGCCGGGTGCCGCTGGGTGATGCTGCAGGTGTGGTGGCTGCGGTCGGGGAGAATGTCTCTGCATGGCAGGTCGGGGATGCCGTGATGAGCGTCTGTTTTCCGCACTGGCAGGGCGGTCGCCCGGCCCGGGATCAACTGGCGTTTGTCGGTGAGCATCTGGACGGTTTTGCGGCAGAGTATGCACTGGTGCACCAAACCGGGATCACGCGCATCCCGGCAGGCTTCTCGCTGGAGGAGGCCGCGACCCTACCCTGTGCAGGGCTGACCGCCTGGCGTGCCCTGATGACGGAAGGGCAGTTACAGACTGGCGAGTCGGTGCTGGTGCAGGGCACCGGGGGTGTTTCCGTGCTGGCCCTGCAGTTGGCGAAATCCGTTGGCGCGCGGGTCATTGCCACGTCCTCTTCCGACGCAAAGCTGGAGCGCATGCGTGCGCTGGGCGCGGACGAGTGCATCAATTACCGTGCTACCCCAGAGTGGGGCAAGGAGGTGCTGCGACGGACGGACATGCAGGGTGTGGATCACGTGGTCGAGGTGGGTGGCGCGCAGACCTTTCGGCAATCTGCGATCGCTGCGCGGATGGGCGGGCATATTGCCATGATCGGCATTCTGTCCGGTGCCAGCGGCGAGATGAACCTGCCGGCCATTTTCTACAAGCAGATCCGCATCAGCGGGATTGCCATGGCCAGCCGGGCCACGCAGGAAGAAATGGTGCGGTATCTGGACACTGCGATTTTCCGGCCCGTCATCAGTGATCGCTTTCCGCTGACTGCTTTGGCAGATGCCTTCGCATACCAGCGGGCAGGCAGGCATCTGGGCAAGATCGTCATCCAGATCGGGAACGGAGCGTAACGGGGTGGGGAAGCGGCTTTCCAGGATCGTGACCCGGACCGGGGATGATGGGCAAACCGGACTGGCGGATGGTTCCCGGGTGGAGAAGTCCTCTGCGCGTCTGGAGGCGATCGGTGCTGTGGACGAGCTGAATTCTCAGTTGGGCGTTTTCCTTTCGCACCTCGGTGCAGAGGAGTTTCCGGCGCTGTTCGAGGGTTTTCAGCGCATCCAGAACGAACTGTTCGATCTCGGCGGAGAGCTCTCCATGCCGGGTCACAAACTGTTGTCCTCACGTGCCTGGGAAGAGGTGGAGCGACGGATCGAAGAACTCAACGAACCACTCCCGCCGTTGACCAATTTTATTCTGCCCGGTGGGTCACTCGTCGTTGCACAGTGTCACGTGGTGCGGGCGGTGGCACGCCGGGCAGAACGCCGCTACGTGGCTCTGTGTATGGCCTGCGAAGCGGCGGGTGAGGAGAATGGCGTGAATGAAAACAGCCGGATCTATCTCAACCGGCTGTCAGACCTTTTCTTCGTGAGCGCACGCTGGATCGCGCGTGCAAGGGGCGAGCCCGAAGTGCTGTGGCAACAACAGAAACCGGATTGATCCACACCACAGATCAACTGGGCAATGTGATCAAACTGGCCCAAGTGCCCAGGCGTATTGTCTCGCTGGTGCCTTCACAGACGGAACTGCTGTTCGCGCTTGGGGCGGGAGATTCTGTGGTGGGTGTCACGCGCTACTGCACGCACCCGGTGGGCGGTGTGGCGGGTCTGGCGCGAATCGGGGGCACCAAGCGTTTCCATTTTGATCGTATCGATCGCCTGCAGCCGGATCTGATCCTCGGTAATCTGGAGGAAAACTACCGCGAAGGTATTGAACGGCTACAGCGCAGTTACCCGGTATGGATCAGTGATATCCGTTCGCTCGCGGACGCGCTGTCCATGATCCGGTCGGTGGGACGCCTCGTGGGCCAGGGTATTCGTTCGGACGCCCTCGCAGCGCAGATTGAGGCCAGATTTTCCGCGCGGCAGCCGGCGCCGTCACGCCGCGCCGCCTACCTGATCTGGCGGGATCCCTGGATGGTTGCCGCGTCGGCTACCTTCATCGACGATATGATGGCGCGGTGTGGTCTCAAGAACGTATTTGCAGACCAGAGCCGCTACCCGCAGGTCAGCCTGGCAATGCTCCGGGACCGGCAGCCTGAGTATGTACTGCTCTCTTCGGAGCCGTATTCGTTCGATGCAACGCATCGGGATGAGATCGTTGCCAGTGTGCCGGGTACACAGGTCCTTTTCGTGGATGGGATGATGTTCTCCTGGTACGGCAGCAGGTTGCTCGAAACGCCCGCCTACCTGCGGGGACTGGCGGCAGCATGGAGTGAAATTCCACTATAGTGCTGCGAGTTGCTGCGTTTGCCCACGGGCAGCGACCGGTTCCGGAGTGTTTCATGAAATCGAAACCTGAGTTTCGTCGCACCGAGGCCCTGCTGGTTTGCGACCAGCCGGAGTATTTCGAGTTCATCCGCCAATTGCTGGAGGAAAACGGCGAGCGTCGTAAGA
>JBFKXW010000062.1:0-10240 GCA_041637915.1 Pseudomonadales bacterium
TCCGGATCGTAGGCGGCGTACCGGTCGGCCTCGTAGTGCAGTGAGACACCGTTGATCCAGTCCTCCCGCCCGGTCTGCTGGGAGTGCATCCCATCCGCCGTGTGCAGGCCGTCCGGCGAGGTGTAGGTCTGTTCGCCATCGGCAACCCGGAGTTCATCTCCATCCGGAACCGGATCGGGTTGCGGTTGCGCCTCGATCACGGTGAGTCCGTAGGTATTGAAATCCCGATCCCAGTCGACGAGGCGGATGCTGTGCTCAAGGTCCGGGTCACTGACGCCGTTGACCAGGATGACGAGGTCGCCATCCACTGCGTGATACGTGTGAAAATCGTCCCGGTACTCCGGACGCCTCGCATCGGGCTGCCAGATGGTCGAGAGGCGAACGCCGTCGACCTCGATGACCGCATTATCGGATGGGTCGTTGACCGTGTCGCGTCCGTCACCGGACGTGAAGACGTAGATGTCGGCGCCGTCGCCGCCGTAGAGGTTGTCATTGCCGGTGCCGCCTTCCAGGGTGTCATTGCCCTGGCTGCCCACGAGGAGGTCATCACCGCCACGACCGGCGAGCGAATCGTTGTCCGGGCCACCTTCCAGGTAATCGTTCCCGGTTCCGCCCAGCAGGTCGTCGTCCCCACTGCCACCGAAGGTCCGTACCGGGCTGGCGCCCGGGAGCGCGTCGCCAATGGCATCGGCTTCATCCGTTCCAAGGGAGATCTTTGTGTACACCGGGGTGTGGAGTCCGTTCCTGCCCGTATCACCGGCGGACCAGTAGTAGCTGCCCGTGTCGAGATTGGTGTAGTCGATGGCGACTTCGCCAGAAGCCCATTCACTGTTCGCGGAGTGGGAATCCAGCAGACCGAGCAACCCTTCGATGCGGGCTTTCCACTCGGATTCACTGAGCCGGTTTTCCCAGTAACGGGACTGGGTCGCCAGTGCCGCGAGGAAATCCGGGGCGTCCTGTACCAGGAACGGCAACTCGTTGAGCACGGCATAGCGGTAGACCGCGCCGACGGGCCCGGGTTGCTGCACCTGTTCCAACAGGACGTCGAATTTCAGGTCGAGCAGGTTGACGAGGGTGTAGCCGCCGTGAGTCGCAGCCATATCCGCGATTTCAAGGGCGGTCTTCTCCAGTCGATCGTGGTAATCCCGATCATAGGTATCAATCTCGGAGCGGTCCGTAACGCGCGGATCGTCGGCCGCCTCGAACGGCATCAAAAAGTACCGTGCCGCGGTTTCCACCAGCACATCGTGATCGAGCAGCGTGTTGCGCGAGGAGGAGAACACCAGTTTCCCGACGGATTGCGGCGCGATGCTCGGATCGATCGCGGTGAGCAGATGCGTGATCAGCAGGGTATCGGCGAGCTTGCCGATCGAGTGCGTTTCTGCGGGATTGCCGGCATCGCCGACCTCGCCGCCCTCCGCATAGAAACTGTCACCGTGCCGGGCGTAGATCTCGTTGACAAGATCGGCGCCATCCTCCAGCACCAGGTTCCAGATGTTGACGCCTTCCGGCGCGGGCACATCCGTGGGAATCGAGTTGTACAGCATCCTGATGACCCAGGTTGCGTGTTTCGCCGCCAGCCTGGACCACTTGCCAACCTCCTCCATCGTGTCCAGTACGCCACGCGTGGCGGCGGCGAAGGCTTCCTGTTCAGCGACACTCAGGGCGTTGAAGTTCTCGACCTCCGCCGGCACCCCCAGCGTGTTGTAGGTCCACACGTTGTCGACCAGTTCAGGGTTCTTCACCCCGAACAGCATGCTGAGATGCCCGCCCAGCGAATGTCCGACCAGGGACAGCGTGGCGTTCGGGTCGGACAGCAAGGCCTCGTTGGCCAGGTAAAAATCATTCAGCGACGCCAACTGGCCGATCGACTCGCCTTCGCTCAGTGCGAGGTAGTCGGCGAAAATGTCCGCCGCCACGTCTGCCAGGGTGACGTTCGGGGCGGAGGGATTGATCTCCGTGCCCCGGTTCAGCAGGAAGTAGTCGTAGCTGCCGTTCTCGTTGAGCTGCTTCTTGCGCAGAAGGATGCCGTCATAGCCGGTGAACTCGTGATCCAGCGATGTGGTGACGGTTTCGTAGGTGTCGAAGAACCACTTAATTGTACGGTCGGAGAGTCCGGAATCTTCCAGGGCTTTCGCAAGCAACTCGTTGCTTTCCCAGATTTGCGTATTACCTAGATACGCGATTCTGGCCAGCACTGCGTTCAGATACGCATCCTTCCAGTTGAATTCCATTTCAAACTACTCCCTTGCTGTTTCTTCATTCGACGCGCGCGCAGACCTGCGCGCCGTCTGGTCGGTAAATGGGCGTGGTGGGTTGTCGGCCATAGCGCGGCAGCGGCAGCTTGCGCTGGAATGCACCGCGTTTCTGCTCTGTTTCCCAGGCAATACGCTCTTCCGGGCTCAGTCCGCTGGGGCCTTGCACATCGCCGTAGTGGAGCCGCAGACGTCCGGCCCAACGCTGCGTGGCCCAATAACAGCCGGACCGATCTTCCACGATGCGCGCGTTGCTTCTTTCATGAACGCGGTAAACCCGAAAAGGCAGATCGACCAGGCGGGGATAGGTGTGCGGATTCAGCGCTGTGGGCGGCACCAGGTAGTACTTGTTCCCCCAGATAATCAATCGGCCGTCGTGTCGCACGGCCGTGTCTTCATGCGCATTGGGAGAGGCGATGCTCTGAATCCCTTCCAGATTCGGGAGCCGCTCAAACTCGACGAATCGATTGACTGTTCCATCCCGGTAATTGCGAATGTCGGTGCCCCAGGTCCATACGTGCCCGTCGCGGTCGAGAATATTGAAGTAACTGCCGCCATTCGCCGCGTCCACGGCAGGTACCGGCGTCCTGATCTGCACGGGTTCTGGCGAGCGCTGGAAATCCTTGAATTCATTGTTCTTGAAGTTGCCGACCAACCCCCACGCATACACGTCACCGGTCACGGTGATCGCGACCCGTGCCTTGCCACGCGCCTCGATCCAGGCAACCGGTTCCGGAAACTCCACCTCATAGGGTTCCCAGATATATGGATGCGTATCCCAGCCGCGCTCCAGCGGTTCGCCGCCCCACTGGTACACACGGCCGTCCGCGGTCAGGTAGTTGCCGCCGTCTCCATGTGTGACGACCGCGACAGCATTCGTGTTCTCGAGAAAAAGGACCGGCTCAAAGGTTCGGTGCGGGTTATCCGTGTTTTCATTCCGCAGATAATCGTGGGTGGTTTTGTAACGCGGCCCGAAATCGCCCCAGTACCAGATACTCCCGTCTTCAAGCAACGCAACAACAAAACTCTGCGATGTGGATATACAAAGCGCCTTCGAAGGCAACGGAACCCTACGGGGAGTTTCCTGATAAGTAGACGAGGGTCGGCTACCTTGCGGCATTACCTTGTACCCGAGTTCTCCGCGTGAGGACGCCCCCCATGAATACACATCCCCATGCGCATCGATCACCAACGCATGATCGGTTTCGAGCGCCACCGTCGTGCACGGATCAGCGATTTCCAACGGCACCCAGTCCGCCGGCCGGGAGTAGGTCATCAGCCTGGCCGTCTGCCACCACGTCTCGATGTTCTGGAAGACAAACCAGCCAGCAACCAGCGAAAGCAGAATAGCCAGCCGCTGCGGAATGGACAGCCGGTTCCAAAGGCCGCCGCCCGTGGCTGCGGAACCATTCCCGGAAGTGTCCAGTGGTTGTAGCATCGCTCGTCGTCCGTTCCGTTTGAAAAATTCGGCTCTTCCCTGAGCCAGTTCCATCCCTGCCGTAACCGGGTCCATGTCTTCCGTCCTGGCGTCGCCCGGCATTCCCTGCCGCAAAAAACCCGGTTGCGATCCCTAGGTGAGTGCTGCAAGCGCCAGCAGGCCAATCACCACCCAGCCGGCGCGCAGCCATACCTTCTGCTGTGCCAGGTAGGTATCCACGTCATCGACCATGCCGTTCTGCCAGGCCCAGTGATTGGCCCGCCGGCCGATGATGAACGGCGCGATCATCGCCAGCACCGGCACGATCAGCAGCACCAGGCCTCTCCTGCTGCGATGGGCGAAAGCCCAGACGGGCGCGGTGAGCATGGCGCCGACATTCCAGCCCTGCAGTGCATCAGGCAGTTCATCCGCCCACGGATCCTCAGGGTCGTAGTCCTTCGTCCCGGGATGGTTCCTGACCGGCCTGCCCATGAACTCCTCCTTCCCGGCCAGCACGAGCGACAGGCAGAGCAGCTGCGCGGCGAGCAGGCCCATCGGGCCGATCAATGCCAGCGCGCCCGCGAACGCTGTCAACTGCCTCATCGGCGCGAGAAAAACTGCCATAAGGAGCAGGAAGAGAATCATCGTCGCTGGCCAGGCCAGCAGCCCGGTCAGCTTCTCCCGCAGGGTCGGTTTCCGCAGAACCTCGAACACGACCACGTAGATGGCCGGCAGCAGGCCCGAGGCAGCCAACACGGCACCCGTCATCGAGACCGCCAGCGCCGGGTTGCGCATCAGGCCGTCTCCGAGCAGGCCCGCGAGGATCGTGGCGGCGAGGCCGAATACCGCCGTCACGGCGAGCGCGTCCACGGTACGCAGCAGCATGAGGTTCGTGTTCATCTGGTTCCTCCCCCTCACCAGGGATGCATCCGGTAAAAATGCGGGCGCGGCGCCGTGCGTGACCCGAGCACGTTGTGCAGGTCGCAGGCCCGGGCCTTGCCCTCGGTTGCTATGGCAAACAGTGACGGCCGATAGACCAGTCGCTGTGGAAGCGCGCCTCGTCCATGAGACGCATGTCGCCGGGCCATCCTGGCCCTCTCCACGTCCGGTATGACGCCGTACCGGTAGTTGCGTCCGAACACGTCCTCCATGACTGCACCTCCGTGTATCCAGGCTCTTCCATGAGCCGCCATCCGAACGGGGCGCAAATCTTAATGTTCGCAATTTCTATTGCAAGGATTTCATCAAAACTATTTTGTTATATAAACCAATGGTTTGAATTGCGTATGAGAATAAGTATGCGAATTAGCTATTTTCTAAACAAAACCATAATCGTGCTCAGCTATCTGGACGAAGCTTCTGAATTCAAAGGAAATATGAGCATCTGTCTAACATTTGTTCGGCAATTGGACCGATTGATCCGGCATTTTCACGTTGCGTGATCTGGAAAAGCGCATACCCTGAATAGCCATCAAAACCGCAATTTCCGTCAATCGATGAACGTGCGTTCATCTTCATGTTTTCAGGGGATTTTTCATGAAAAAATTTGGCGCCGGCAGCTTTTTCCTGCGTTTCCTGTTCGCCTTCATCATCGTTTTCGCAACCTACAACCCCTTCGGCTACTCCTATTACCACTGGCTCCTGGCCAGCCTGGAGAGCCTGACCCCCTACATCGCGCTCGCCGGCATCCTGCTGATCATCGGCTGGACGATCTACCTCCGCGCCACGCTGCGTTCACTCGGGCCGATCGGGTTGGTGCTTGCCTTCGCCTTCTTCGGTGTCCTGCTGTGGATGGTGATCGACCTCGGCATCATCAACACCGACAGCATCAAGGCGGTCACGACCTTGGTGCTGCTGCTCTTTTCCCTGGTGCTGGCGACCGGCATGTCCTGGTCCCACATCCGCCGGCGGATGTCGGGGCAGGTGGATATGGATGATGTGGATGAGTGAGCGCAGCCCGCAACCGATGGACAGCGCAGATGATGTACATATAATGTACATATGATTCGCTTTGAGTGGGATGCAGGCAAGGCCTCGGCCAACAGGAGAAAACATGGAGTCTCTTTCGAAGAAGCCAAGTCGGTGTTCTATGACGAACACGCGGTTCAATTCTTCGATGATGAACACTCCGAAACGGAGGAGAGATTCATCCTGTTGGGGATGAGTATGCAGTCACGGCTACTGATCGTCTGTCACTGCGAGCGTGGTTCGGGGAACATTATTCGAATTATTTCCGCGCGCCCTGCAACCAGGTCGGAGCGCCAATACTATCCAGGGTATTCACCATGAAGAAAGAGTACGACCTCTCAAAAATGCGTAGCCGCAAAAACCCCTACGCTTCGAAACTCAAGAAGCCTGTAACCATTCGACTGGGTGAGGACGTGCTGGAATATTTCAAGGAAATGGCTGAACAAACGGGTATTCCTTACCAAAGCCTGATCAATCTTTATCTGCGTGACTGTGTGAGACATCATCGCGAACTGGATTTATCCTGGAAAGATGCGGGGTAGGTTATCCAAACCAACACCCGCACTGCATCCCGAATGCATCCGAGGATCATGCTGATTCAAGTTGATGCCCCAGTATAACCATGGTTATACTGCCAAAATGAAAACAGCGATCTCGGTGCCAGACAAGGTGTTTGACGCGGCAGAAAAAGCCGCGAAGAAACTCGGCATGTCCCGCAGCGAGTTTTATACCACCGCGGTTAAGGAGTTCATGGAGCAACACCGGGCACTCGGTGTGACTGAACGGTTGAACGCCGTATACGCGGATGAAGATTCCGAACTGTCCGAGGACATGAAAGCGGTTCAACGAAAAACACTCGAGCGAAGCGAGTGGTAATTGAAACGCGGTGAAATCTGGTGGGCAGAAATGCCTGCGCCAAAAGGATCGGCACCGGGGCACGCACGCCCGATCGTCATCATCCAGTCGAACGACTTCAACCGTAGCAACCTGTCCACGATTATTGCCGTATGCATTACGTCCAATGTGGCGCTGGCGTTTGCACCCGGCAACGTACTCCTCAAAAAGCGCGGAACGGGCCTGAGCCGGGAGTCCGTCATCAACGTGTCACAGTTGGTCACCCTGGACAAATCAGACCTCTCAGAACGGATCGGGCGCCTGCCGCGTGACAAGCTGGCAGAGTTGGAAGATGGTTTAAGGCTGGTACTGTCCCTCTGATGCAAAAGATCTCCGCATGCACAGAACTTCCACTGGAATGAACATCCTCGTCCTCGGCGGCGCCGGCTACATCGGCTCGCACATGGTGAAGGCGCTGGCGGCGGCCGGGCATCATCCCGTTACTTTCGACAACCTCTCCACCGGCCATCGCGACGCCGTGCTGCACGGGGAATTCGTTGCGGGCGACCTGCTCAGTCCGGACGATCTGCAACGGGTTTTCCAGGCGCATTCCATTGATCTCGTCATGCACTTCGCCGCCCGCTCGCTGGTCGGCGAATCCATGCAGAAGCCGGGCCTGTATTACGCCAACAACGTCAGCGGCACGTATAACCTGCTGGAAGCGATGCGCAACGCCGGTGTTGCCAGGATCGTTTTCTCATCCACGGCCGCCATTTTCGGCAACCCACAGTACACGCCGATCGACGAGGATCATCCCAGGGCGCCCATCAATCCGTATGGCCGCACCAAGTGGATGATCGAACAGATGCTGGCGGATTACGCGCAGGCCCACGGCATGCAATCGGTGTCACTGCGTTACTTCAACGCGGCCGGCGCGGACCCGGACGGTGGACTGGGTGAGCGGCACGAACCGGAAACGCACCTTATTCCGAATATCCTGCGGGCCGCGCTGCACGCGCAAAACCCGGAGAAGCACCCCGCGCAGACCCTGAAGATCTTCGGCGACGACTACGACACCCCGGACGGCACCTGCCTGCGGGACTACATACACGTCACGGACCTGTGCGCCGCCCACCTGTGCGCCATCGGTTTCCTGCAAAATCATCCCGGCTGCCACGCGTTCAACCTCGGCAACGGGCAGGGGTACAGCGTGCTGGAAGTACTCCGGGCAGCGGAGGCAGTGGTCGGCTTCAGCATTCCGCACACCATCGAGGCGCGCCGTGCGGGCGACCCGCCGGTACTGGTGGCCAGCCAGCAGGCCGCGGCAGCGCAGCTGGGGTGGCGGCCGGCGTACCCGGAACTGGAGCGGATTGTCGGGACTGCCTGGAATTTCCACCGCGCCGGTTGATCGCCCCGGAAGCCCGTGCCAGACTCAGATCATCATACTATTTCATACCAAAGGCGCAGCATGAGTGCGATCCGCAAGACCATCACCGTGACGCCGGTGCAGGACGACTGGATCCGTTCCCGCGTGGCGTCCGGCCAGTTCACCAATGACAGCGAGTACATTCGTGACCTGATCCGCCAGGATCAGGAGCGTAACCTGGACGTGGAGGCGATCCGTGCGGCCCTGGTCCAGGGCGAAAAAAGCGGCAAGCCGCGCAAACTCGACGTTGCGCG
Source organism: Pseudomonadales bacterium (assembly GCA_041637915.1). GTDB lineage: Bacteria > Pseudomonadota > Gammaproteobacteria > Pseudomonadales > JBFGWM01 > JBFJWR01. The sequence goes on from JBFKXW010000062.1 coordinate 8,155, forward strand.
TTTCAAGGCCAGGATGGCCGCCGATGTCAGCAAGGGCTGAATGCCGATTTTCCCCGGCTGCCGAACAGGACCTGCAGGGCATCTGGCAATACACCGAGGAAAACTGGGGCAGGAAGCAGGCGGACGCCTACATCGACCAGGTCGTGGAAGGCTGTGCCCTGGTCGCCGGCAACCCGGCGCTCGCCCCTTCCTGTAGTCACATCCGCCCCGGCTACCGCCGCATCCTGATCGGCCGGCATCACGTTTACTTCCGTGAAACCAGCTACGGCATCGCCGTGATACGCATTCTGCACTTCCGCATGGACGCGCCGCGCCGGCTCTGAGAGCCCATGTCCAATTCTGTGACCCCGTTCACAGCCCCCCGCCGCCCGCATCGGTACATTGAAACCATCAGATCACCCAATGGAGCTGTACCCATGAATGCCCTCGCGATCGATGATGCCGAACTGCTGGTCGACCTGGCCGACGAACTGGCCGAGGATCCCGGCCTGTGCCTGATGCAACTGGGCCACCCCCATTCCCGGCAGACCTACATCCTGCAGGTCTGGGGCCGGGACATCGCCCGGCTGAGCAGCCAGTCGTTCCCCTGCATCCAGGTACAGGGCGCCCCGGGCGATATCGTCCAGCTGAGCGACCCGCGCGGCGACTGCAACGCTGCGCACTGGCAGCGTCAGCTGAAGGATTCGGACTACCCGGGTGTGACCATCTACAGCTGCTACCTGGGCGGGAAACTGGTCCAGCTGGTGATCCAGGACGGTATCGAGGTGTACGACGCGGATGGGGCCCGCATGTAGGTCACAGGGAGCCAGCCACCTGCATGCGGCCCCATTCGGGTCATTGACCTGCCCCCCGCTCTCCCCGTCGTCTCCACCCTTGCCGGGCACCTGCCCGGCTTCTTTTTTGATCGTCCCACGCTCAAATCCTGAGCGCCGATCCGGTACAATCGCTGCTCTTTCTTTCCGGATGGATCGCGACCATGACCCAGGGCCATGAACTGATCACGCCGCACGGCGGCACGCTCAAGAACCTCTACCTGCAGGGCGAGGCGGTGGCCGCCGCCCAGAAGGAAGCGACGCAGTGCGCCTCGTGGGATCTGACCGAGCGGCAGATGTGCGATATCGAGATGCTCCTGAACGGCGCGTTTTCGCCGCTGGAGGGTTTCCTGAACGAGGCCGACTACAACGGCGTGGTCGAGAACATGCGCCTGGCGGACGGCACCCTATGGCCCATACCGATTACGCTGGATGTAAGCGATCACTTCGCTGGCGAGCGCAAGGTCGGCGAGACCATCGCCCTGCGGGATGCGGAAGGGGTGGTGATCGCACTGCTCGATATCGAATCCATCTATATCCCGGACAAGTCCCGCGAGTCCGAGAAGGTCTTCGGCGCCGATGACAGCGCCCACCCGGCCGTGTTCTACCTGCACAACCAGGCCGGCAACGTGAACCTCGGCGGCCGGCTGCGCGGCGTCGAGGAGCCCCGGCACTACGACTTCAACAGCCTGCGCCAGACGCCGGCCGAGCTGCGCCGCCAGTTCTCCGAGCGTGGCTGGACCCAGGTGGTCGCGTTCCAGACCCGCAACCCCATGCACCGCGCCCACGTCGAGCTGACCTTCCGCGCGGCCCGGGAGACCGGCTGCAACCTGCTCATCAACCCGGTGGTCGGCATGACCAAGCCGGGCGACATCGACCACTACTCGCGCGTGCGCTGCTACCAGCACGTGCTGCGCCACTGCCCGGAGAGCACCACCATGCTCTCGCTGCTGCCGCTGGCGATGCGCATGGGCGGCCCGCGCGAGGCGGTGCTGCATGCCATCATCCGCCGCAACTACGGCTGCACCCACCTGATCGTCGGCCGCGACCACGCCGGCCCCGGCAAGAACAGCCAGGGCGAGGACTTCTACGGCCCCTACGACGCGCAGGACATCGTGCGCGAGTACGCCGAGGAACTCGGCATCGAGATGGTGCCGTTCAAGATGATGGTGTACGTGGAGGATCGGGCGGAATACGAACCGGTGGACGAGATCGAGGAAGGCACCAAGGTGCTCAATATCTCCGGCACCGAATTCCGCCGGCGGCTGCAGGAA
>JBFKXW010000063.1:0-10164 GCA_041637915.1 Pseudomonadales bacterium
GCCGGTAACCAGCACCTCCGGGCCACCCGGTTCCAGCCCGTGCTGTTCGAGCGCCAGGACCGCCAACATGGCGGTCAGGCCGGCGGTGCCGACCGCCATCGCCTGCCGCGTGGACAGGCCTTCCGGCATCGGCACCAGCCAGTCCGCCTTGACCCGGGCCTTCTGCGCGTATCCACCCCACCACACTTCGCCGACGCGCCAGCCGGTGAGGATCACGCGGTCGCCGGGCTGGTAACGATCGTCCTGGCTGTCCTCAACCGTGCCGGCGAAATCAATCCCCGGGACATGCGGATATTCCCGTACCAGTCCGCCGTTTCCGGTCAGGCAAAGACCATCCTTGTAGTTCAGCGTGGAGTATTCAACCGCAACGGTTACGTCGCCGTCGGGCAGATCTGACATCTCCAGCGACTCGACCGCTGCCCGGACGCCATCTTCGCCCTGCCTGCACACCACTGCCTGAAAACTCATCGCCCGCTCCGTTCATACTGAGAAAACGCATGGTAGCGCACAACGGCGCAACGATCAGGAACCTGGCTGGGCGATCGGAGAGGATGCGGACAGACCATGCAGAAACTTTCGGTAGATCGCGGCGGATTCCGCCGGCCGCTCGATCATGGGCAGGTGTCCCACGCCCTCCATCAGGATGGTCTTCGCTGCGGGGATCCCGGCGTCGTACACGCGCGCCATGCTCACATCCAGCAGACGGTCCTGATCGCCCCACACGATCAGCGTGGGGGCGCGAATCTCGCCCAGCCGCTGATCCAGCAGATCCTTGCCGGCAAAATCCCCGAAGATTTTCTCGTAGCGACCGCGTCGCGCCACGTGTTCACGACCCAGATGCGTAACCACCAGCTGGGGCATCCAGGGCGGGTCCTGCATGGCGAAGTTCCAGAAACGCAGGAACTCCTGTGGGTCGTCAAAGAAGAAAGGATTTTCGCCCTGCGCGATCCGCTCATCCATCGGGCTGGGCTCCGGCGACCGCACCCCCGCGGCATCCAGCAACGCCAGTGACCGGACGGACTGTGGGTAGTGCACGGCATAGGTGGCCGAGAGGAACCCGCCCATGCTGTTGCCGGCGAGATGCACCGGGCCAACCTGCAGTTGCCTCAGAAACGCCCGCAGCCGGGCCGCCTGCGCCGGCATGGAATAGTTCCAGGCCGCATCCCAGCTGCTCTCGCCATGCCCCGCCAGATCCGGAATCAGAACGTGATAGTCATCGAGCAGGTGGCGCGCGAAACGTGGCCAGTTGTCCTTGTCCGCGGTGAACCCGTGTACCAGCACGACCGTTTCCTGTTGCGGATCTCCGCCTTCGTAGTAGCTGACCTGCAACTCGCCAACGGACGCCCGTTTGAGCGCAAGACCGTAGGCAGTCCGCTCGGCCTGCGTGGCACCGACGTACAGGATTTCGCCGGCCTGCTGACATCCGGCCAGCAGCATCATCCATAAAAGTGCGACTAGCTGATTCAGGCGTTGCACGGCAGTGCCTCTCCCTCGGTTTCCTGCTGTGCAGGCCTTCCCGCCATGAAGCGGTAGTCTCCGGATCGAAAATCCCGGCAGGCGCGCCAGTAGGAAAACGTGTAGCCTGGCCACAGGGTGGTGATCCTGCCACTGGCATGCTTGTACCAGCTGTTGCAGCCACTCTCCCACACCGTGCCGTGCAGCCGCGCCTGCAGATCGCGATTGTATTCTTCCTGCACATCCGGCCGCACTTCCATCGCGCTGGCATCGGCATCACGCATGCCACGCAGGCACCGCAGGATATACTCCACGCCTGCCTCGATCATGAACACCATGGAGCTGTGCCCCAGGCCGGTGTTGGGGCCAGTGATCAGGAACAGGTTCGGAAACCCATGCACGCTGGTGCCCTTGTAGGCTTCCTCACCCTCTTTCCAGGCTTCACGCAACGTTTGCCCGTCGCGACCGGTGATTTTCGCGGCCATCGGATTGTCTGTCGCGTAAAAGCCGGTGGCGAAAATCAGTACATCCACGGCATGTTCGCGCCCCGTTGCAGTCAGGATGCCGTGCGGCCGGACCTCCCGGATGCCCTCGGTCACCAGTTCGACGTTCTCGCGTTGCAGCGCCGGATACCAGTCATTGGAGATCAACACCCGTTTGCAGCCAATCCGGTAGTCCGGCGTGACCGCCGCGCGCAGGACCGGATCCTTCACCTGGCGACGAATCTGGAACTTTGCCAGCCACTGGAATGCCCGCAACAGCATCGGGAAGACGAGGATGCCCAGTACCCGCGCCTCATGCCCCCAGTAGATCAACCACCGGTACAGCCAGCGGAGCGGGCTGACCGTGCGCAATAAAAATTTTTCCGGTCGGGTGATCCGACGGTCCGGACGGGGAATGATCCAGTTCGGTGTGCGCTGGAACACCTTCAAGCTGCCCACCACCGGCGCGATCTCGGGTACCAACTGGATGGCGGACGCGCCACTGCCAATGACGGCAACCCGCTTGCCGGACAGATCGTAATCATGGTCCCAGGTGGCGGAGTGGAAGGTTTTTCCGCCGAAGGACGCCACGCCAGGAATATCGGGCAATTGTGGTTCAGCCAGCAGACCGGCCGCAGAGATCAGAACGCGTGCAGTCAACACACCCTGCGAGGTGGTGACCCGCCAGCACTGCGCGGCCTCATCGTATGCTGCTTTTTGCACATCGTGACCAAAACGGATGCGGCGTTGCAGATCATGCCGTTCTGTGACGCGCTCCAGGTAATCGCGCAGTTCCTGCTGTGTCGGGTACTTCCTCGACCAGTTGGGATTTTGCTCAAAGGAAAGGGAGTACAGGTGCGATGGCACATCGCAGGCTGCGCCAGGGTAGGCATTGTCCCGCCACGTGCCTCCCACGGAATCAGCACGCTCCAGCAGAAGAAAGTCCTCGTCCCCGGCTTTCTGAAGCCGGATCGCCATGCAGAGCCCTGCGAACCCGGTGCCGATGATCAGGACGCCCACGTCCACCGCAGCAGGTGGATTCTGTGAGCCGGGGGGCGCTTCATAGACCGTCATCGATTCCTCCAGGCAACGGCCGTGTCATACGACCTATATGACATGTAACCATGGCACTTTACTTCTGACAATGTGACGTGTCAATATCGCCGGATGCCAGCAAAAAAACCGAAAAGAACCTACGCCGGCCGGTCCGGGGAAGACCGTGTGCGGGAACGCCGTCAGGCGCTCATCGAGGCGGGTTGCCGGCGCATCGGCCGCCAGGGCTATGCTGCCACAACAGTGAAAGCAATTTGTGAAGAAGCAGGCCTAACAGAACGATATTTTTACGAATCTTTTCAAAATCGCGAAGCCCTGCTTGCGGCGGTTTACCAGCATCTGACTGACCGACTCCGGGAGCAACTCGTGCGGGCGGCCACGGCTGCTGAGCCGCGCACGCCGGAACGCATCGCCCGCAGCACGCTGACTGCCTTCTACAGCAGGTTGCGCACAGATCCGGCCATGGCGCGCATCATTTATCTGGAGATCATGGGCGTCAGTCCGGAGATGGATGAGCTCTACCGGCGCAGCACGCAGGCGTTTTCCCAGATGCTGCTGGAGCTCGCCCGCCCCCTCTTTCCGGAGGGCGAATTGCCGGGGCACGATGAGGAACTGCTGGCCACCGGACTGGTCGGCGCAGTCAACAGCATGCTCGTCCAGTGGATGCTCAACGAATTCGACAGGCCGCTGGATATCGTGGTGGAAACCACCATGGACATCTTCACGGCGCTGACACGCCATCTGCTGGGTCAGTTCGCCCCGGCGAGCACCGGTGCGCAGGCAGGCAGCAACAAATAAGGGCGAATCGGTTCCGGAAACCCCTTGAACTGCAGCAGATCGCCCGGCTCCGCCTGAATCATCCCGCCCACCGCCTCGACCGTCGCGGCGTCCGCCAGCGTTTCGCCCGCCGCAGCATGATCACACAAGCGGGCAGCGAGATTGACGGTCGGGCCCACGGCCACATATTCCAGGCGCGCCCCACCGATCACGCCCACGGTCACCACCCCGGAGGCCACACCCACGCCAAAACCGAGCTTCGCACCCTGCCCGGACCAGCGCTCGAGCACCGGCGCCACGGCAACATGCAGTCGCTCCGCCAGACGGACCGCGCGCTCCTTGGCATCCGCGCATTCGATCGGCGCGCCCAGCAGGATCAACACGCCGTCGCCGGCGTAATCCTTGATCGTGGCGCCGAACTCCGTGGTGACGTCGCCGATGGCGTCGTAAAACTCACGCAACAGCTCCAGCGTCTGGTCCGAGGGCAGCCGCGCGGAGAGTGCTGTGAAGCCGCGGATGTCGCAACAGATCACGGCAATATCGCGCGAGTCGCGGCGCATGGCCCGCGCCAGCCCCTGCCTGCGCACCAATTTCTCTACCGGCGGTGACAGGAAGCGCCCGATGAACTGACTGCGCTGGCCCTGCATGACGTGATACTGAATCGCGCCGACCAGCAGGACCATCATGCCGAACACGGTCACCTGGGGGGCGATGCTTGCATCCAGGATCAGGCCGGATGCCATCAGCGGGGTGGCCAGCATCATGGAGACCAGCCTGCGCCGCTCCGCCACGTCCGGCTTGCGCCGCAGCAGGAGCGCTGCGGCAAAACCGGCGAAGATCATGGACAACTCCAGCGGCAGCGCGAACAGGTAAAACTCTGCTGCCGGCTTCCCGGACTCCGCGCCGATCGCATTCTGGAAATATTCCGCACGAAGCTCCGGCCACAGCAGGCATTCGACACCGTACACGACAACCAGAAACTGGGAAAAATGCAGCATGTTGTCGCCAAACCGCGTGCGCAGGTTTTCCGCCGGGATGGTTTGCCGCAGGGACAATAGCCACTGGTAGACGGCAATGAAACCGACCACCTCGAAAATCGCCAGCCAGCCGGCAAACCACGGCAGTTCATCGACCGGCACACCCCGGATGAAGGTCACGTTGCAGAAGATCGATCCGGCCACGCACAGCAGCGCCACAGAAAGTGCCCGACTGGACGGTGTGCGTGGGTCGGCCACCAGGAATGAGACCCCCATGCCGCCTGCGACCATCGCGGCCAAATACGGCTCACTGAATGCAAGCGGCATTACGCCACCTCGTCCAACACGGGCCAGAAATCAACGATCTTCCCGCCCCGCACGATGGCCAGATCACCGAATTGCAGCATGACAAACTCACTTTGCGTCGGTCGGTAAAACACGTAGTCATCCACTGCCAGATCCACCTGCTGAGAACCATTGAGCATTTCCTGGTTGGTGCTACGGCCGTACAGCGCATTGGTCTGCAGGCCCGGCGGTGAAACCGGCTGCGCTTTCCAATAGCCGCCGTAGACAAAAAAGGTGCGACGCGTGTTGGGGTCCCAGGCACTCATCAGGCGCCCCAGGGTCGGCACCCCCGGCATCTGCACCGGTCCGTCATGGCGCTTCAGCACCGGCGTGGCAATGAACAATGCCGGCACGTGGCTGGACAGCGAGGGAATGTCATAGTCGGTCGGCTTCATCAGCGCCGTACCGACCGCCAGTTCGTTGGCGGGATTCTGCCCACCGGGCCAGAGATGGAAGGTGGGGCTGCCCGCCGCGTTCAGGCACAATGCCTCGGATTGCGCACCACTGTGTCGCAACCAGGTCTCCATGTAGACCCGGTAGATGCGCTGCACCGAGTCAAATTCCTCCCCCTGCAGGAAACCGGGCAGTTTGGTCACATGCGGGTCGTAGCCCATCAGCCCGGCGAAGCGGAGGCGCGGGTTGGCGTCGATCATCTTCAGGATCTCGACGAATTCGTCCGTGCGCTGGACACCGCCGCGATGCAGACCGACATCAATCTCCACGTTCACGCGCAGGTCCTGGCGGAGATTGGTGGCCATTTCGCTGTACTGCTTCATGCGGGCAGGAGAATCGATCAGCCACTGCACCTGCCGGGCCGGGTTGAATGCTCCCTTCTTCACGTGCCGGTAAAAGCGGTGCGCAGCCGTGATCGGCAGCGGCTTGCCAATCAGCACGTCGGTCCCCGGGGTGTGCTGCGCCAGCGCATTGAGAAACGGCTGATGAAACACCATCAGGCGGTTGGTCTGCGCCTGCCTCATGATGTAATCCAGCAGCCGGTGGCTGGGAACGGACTTGGCGACCACCCGGTAGTCGTACGGAGGCTGAATCACGGAACGGACCTGCGCGATGTTGTGATCCAGCCGGTCCAGATCGACCAGCATGACCGGCCGCGCCAGACTGACGCCACGCAGGGACTCCGTCAGTTGCTGGAAATATTCTGCGTGCCCGCCCTGCCCGCGGTCGGAGGGCCGCATCAGAAAACCACCGGCCACCCCGGCACCCGCGATGCCCAGCAGGAACGTCCGCCGCTTCATCACGTTTACCTGAATCGCCGCTAATTGTCCGATTTTAGTTGAAATTTACCATTGTTTTCGGATGCTTCACGGGTATCCTGAACAGCCTGTTACAGCCAACCGGAACGCCACACATGGATTTTCAGCACACGGAACGCACGCAGGACTACCTCAAGCGTATCCGTGCCTTCATGAAGGACCGCATTGCGCCTTGGGAGGAGGAACGGCTGCACGAACTGGCCCGCAGCAAGAACGGCGGCGACTGGCGTCAGTGGCAACCCCTGCCGGGTATCGAGGAACTCAAGGCCGATGCGCGCGACCAGGGCCTGTGGAACCTGTTCCTGCCCGACCCGGAACTGGGCGCCGGCCTCAACAACGTTGAATACGCCCCGCTGGCCGAGCAGATGGGACGCAGCTTTTTCGCTTCGGAGATTTTCAACTGCAGTGCGCCGGATACCGGAAACATGGAAGTACTGTGGAAGTATGGGAGCGAGGCACAGAAAGAAGAGTGGCTGAAGCCATTGCTGGCCGGCGAGATTCGCTCCGTTTTCTGCATGACCGAGCCGGACGTAGCCTCCAGCGATGCGACCAACATGCAAGCCACCGCCGAGATCGATGGGGACGAGATCGTGCTGAACGGCAAGAAATGGTGGTCTTCCGGCATTGGCGACCCACGTTGCAAGGTCGCCATCTTCATGGGGCTGACGGATCCGGAAGCGGGTCGGCATCAACAGCACAGTATGGTACTGGTGCCCCTGGACACTCCCGGCGTCAACATTCAGCGCATGTTGCCGGTGTTTGGTCACTACGACGAGCCCCACGGCCATGGGGAGGTGTGGTTCGACAACGTCCGCGTCCCGGCCGCGAACATGATCCTCGGTGCCGGCCGCGGCTTTGAAATCGCGCAGGGCCGGCTCGGGCCGGGCCGCATCCACCACTGCATGCGTGCAATCGGCGCATCGGAGCGGGCGCTCCAGCTGATGATCGAACGGGGTCTGTCGCGCGAGGCATTCGGGAAGCCGCTGATCAACCTCGGCGGAAACCAGGAACGGATCGCGGATCTGCGCATGGCCATAGACCAGGCGCGCCTGCTGACGCTGTACGCGGCCTGGAAGATTGACGCGATCGGTGCGATCCCCGCGCTCACCGAGATTTCCGCCATCAAGGTGGTGGCCGCCAATGTACTGGAACGGGTCGTCGGCGAGGCAGTGCAGATGCACGGTGGCGCCGGCGTGTCCCACGACACTCCGCTGGCTGCCCTGTATGGCATGGCACGCTGCCTGCGGATCGCCGATGGCCCGGACGCCGTGCACCGCGGTATGGTGGCCCGCATGGAGCTGGGCAAGTACCCGCACCTGAAGAAGCGCAAGGCGTCCTGATGGCAGCAACGGCGCAACTGGATGCGGCTGGCGAGATCCGTGATGGTGAGACGCTCGATATCGCGGCGGTGGATGGGTGGCTGAAACAGCAGTGTGCCGATTTGCAGGGCACGCCGGAGGTCACCCAGTACAGCGGTGGTGCTTCCAACTGGACCTACCGTCTGCGCTACCCCGCCGATGACCTGATCCTGCGCCGGCCACCCACCGGCACCAAGGCCAAGGGCGCCCATGACATGGGCCGGGAACATCGCATCCAGGCGGCTCTCCGCCCGGTATTTCCGTATGTACCCTCGATGGTCGCGCACTGCACAGATGAAAGCGTGATTGGCTGTGAGTTCTACGTAATGGAGCGGATTGAGGGTTTGATACCCCGCTCCCGCATGCCGAAAGGTCTGGACCTGAGCCCGGATCAGCACCGGGCGCTCTGCCTGAATTTCATCAATCGCCTGGTCGATCTGCATGCCGTCGATGTCGAGGCAACCGGGCTGGCAACACTCGGCAAGGGCAGCGGGTATGCCCAGCGGCAGATCGAAGGCTGGACACGGCGCTACGCGAATGCCCTGACCTGGAATGTACCCCGATTCGCCGGCGTTACGCGCTGGCTGGCAGAGAATATTCCCGCGGAATCCCGCATCTGTGTGATTCACAATGACTACCGGCTGGATAATGTCATCCTGGATCCGGCCGACCCGGTTCAGATTATCGGCATCCTCGACTGGGAACTGGCGACGCTGGGCGACCCGCTCATGGACGTTGGCAACTCGCTGGCCTACTGGGTGCAGGCCGATGACGATTTTGTGCGCAAGGCGACACGGCGCCAGCCCACCCACCTGCCCGGCATGCTGACCCGCCGGGAGCTGGTTGAGGAATACTGTGGCCGCACGGGCCTGCGGGCGGATGACTTCACCTGGTACGAGGTCTATGGGCTGTTCCGTCTGGCCGTGATCGGCCAGCAGTTGTACTACCGCTACTTTCACGGCCAGACCCGGAATCCGGAATTTCGCACCATCTGGCTGTTGGTGCACTACATTCAGTGGCGCCTGAAGCAGCTGATCCGGAGCCAGCGGAGATGAGCACAGGCGCGGTGGCTTGGCGAGCCGTGGCCCGCACTTCCCAGCTGTCTTTCAGCGCGCGGTCGTCAAGTCGCCTGCGGGCATGCGCGACCGGTAAAAGGAACGCAAACTGATGGGTGCGATTTATCTCATCCGGCATGGTCAGGCCTCTTTTGGCCGGGCCGACTATGACAAGCTCTCCGACACCGGCGCGGAACAGGCCCGCGTGCTGGGCACTGCCCTGAAAAACCGGCTGCCGAAGGTGGATGCCGTCTACGCCGGTGCCATGCTGCGCCATCACGAAACCGCCACGCACTGCCTGGAAGCCATGGAACTCGCCGCTGGCTGGGCCGAGGATGTGGGTTGGAACGAATACGACCACAACGACATCGTGCACCGTTTCAATCCGAAGTACGCCAACCAGGCGGCGTTGATCGCGGACATGGCCAAGGGACTGAATCCGCGCAAGGCGTTTCAGGAGATGTTCTCCCAGGCCATCGACCGCTGGGTCCAGGGCGAGACCGACGACTACAACGAAAGCTGGCGCGCGTTCTGTGACCGCGTGGAAGACGCGCTGTCCCGGACGCTGGAGGACCTTGGCCCCTCGAAAACTGCGCTCGTGTTCACTTCTGGTGGCGCGATCTCGATCGTGTGCAAGAAACTCCTGCGCATTTCGGACGAAGACATCTTCCGGCTCAACTGGACCATTGCCAACGCATCCATCACCAAGATCATTTACGGCAAGCGCGGGGTGCACCTCAGCACCCTGAACGAACACAGTCATTTTGAAGGTGCCCATTCGCACCTCATCACCTATCGCTGAAGGAGTACACACATGCGCAAGAATATCCTGATCACCGGAGCCAGTTCCGGGCTCGGCATGGGCATGGCGCGGGAGTTCGCCAGGCGCGGCCGCAACCTCGCACTGTGCGCACGCCGCCTCCCTGCGCTGGAGGAACTCAGGGCTGAATTGCTGGAAATCAACCCGAACATCCAGGTGCATATTCGCCCACTGGATGTCTGTGACCACGAACAGGTTTTTGCGGTATTCAAGGCATTCGAACAGGATCTGGGCCGGCTCGACCGCGTGATCATCAATGCCGGCATGGGGAAAGGCGCCTCACTGGGCACCGGTTATTTCCACGCCAACCTGGAGACCGCCATGACCAACTTTGTCGCCGCCCTCGCCCAGTGCGAGGCAGCGATGGAGATCTTCCGGCGGCAGAACGAAGGTCATCTGGTCACGATTTCATCAGTGAGCGCATTTCGTGGCTTCAGCGGCGCCCTGAATACCTACGCGGCCACCAAGGCAGGGTTGAGCAACCTGAGCGAGGGCCTGCGGATGGAACTGATGGACTCCCCCATCAATGTCACCACCATCCACCCCGGCTTCATCCTGACCGACATCAACA
>JBFKXW010000064.1:0-10053 GCA_041637915.1 Pseudomonadales bacterium
TATCGAAGCTCACTTCGATCTGCGGCATGCCACGCGGCGCCGGCGGGATGTCCGCCAGGTCGAAACGACCCAGGGACTTGTTGTCCTGCGCCTTCTTGCGCTCGCCCTGTACGACGTGAATGGTCACTGCCGTCTGGTTGTCATCCGCCGTCGAGAACGTCTGCGACTTGCGCGTCGGGATGGTCGTATTCTTGTCGATGAGCGGTGTCATGACGCCGCCCATCGTCTCGATACCCAGCGTCAGCGGGGTGACGTCGAGCAGCAACACGTCCTTCACATCACCGGAGAGAACCGCCGCCTGGATGGCCGCACCAACCGCAACTGCCTCATCCGGATTGACGTCCTTGCGCGGCTCGCGCCCGAAAATCTCCGCAACCTTCTTCTGCACCAGTGGCATCCGGGTCTGACCACCCACCAGGATCACGTCGGTGATTTCAGTGGCTTTCAGGTCCGCATCCTTCAACGCGGTCTGGCAGGGACCCACGGTGCGCTCGACCAGTTCCTCGACCAGTGACTCCAGCTTGGCACGGGTCACTTTTACATTCAGGTGCTTCGGACCGGTGGAATCCGCTGTGATGTACGGCAGATTCACATCGGTCTGCTGACTGGAAGACAGCTCGATCTTGGCCTTCTCCGCAGCTTCCTTCAGGCGCTGCAGGGCCAGCGGATCGTTGTGCAGGTCGATGCCGGTATCCTTCTTGAAGGAATCTGCCAGGTAATCGATCAGGCGCAGGTCAAAGTCCTCACCACCAAGGAAAGTGTCCCCGTTGGTGGACAGCACCTCGAACTGGTGCTCGCCATCCACTTCGGCGATTTCGATGATGGAAACGTCGAAGGTGCCACCCCCGAGGTCATACACGGCAATGCGCGCATCGCCCTGCTTCTTGTCCATGCCGTACGCCAACGCGGCCGCCGTAGGCTCATTGATGATCCGCTTGACGTCCAGACCGGCAATACGGCCTGCGTCCTTGGTCGCCTGACGCTGTGAGTCATTGAAGTAGGCCGGCACGGTAATCACCGCCTCGGAGATGCTCTCCCCGAGGTAGTCTTCCGCGGTCTTCTTCATCTTCTTCAGCACTTCCGCGGAAATTTGCGGCGGCGCCAGCTTTTCGCCCTTCACGTCGACCCAGGCATCCCCGTTGTCTGCCTTCATGATCTTGTACGGGACCATCTTGATGTCTTTCTGAACGACATCGTCCTCGAAGCGGCGGCCAATCAGCCGCTTGACTGCGAACAAGGTGTTGTCCGGATTGGTAACCGCCTGGCGCTTGGCCGACTGGCCCACCAGGATTTCACCATCCTCGGTGTACGCAACCACCGAAGGCGTGGTCCGACCACCCTCCGCATTTTCGATGACCTTGGTGTCTTTGCCCTCCAGCACGGCCACGCATGAATTCGTGGTGCCGAGGTCGATGCCAATGATCTTGCCCATCTGATAATTCTCCGAAGTAACTGAATTTATTTGCTTTTCCGGGCTGAAACCTGGCAGCCTCGGCGTTGTTCTCTAACCCTGATCCCTATATTGGTCCGGGTGTGCGAATTTCAACCGGCGTCAGACAGTTTCGTTCACCGGCTGAACCGGCGCACGCGACACCACGACCTTGGCGGCCCGGACCAGACGCCCGTTGAGGGTGAACCCTTTCTGGAACACGTCAATCACCGTGTTGGGCTCACAGTCCGGGTTCTCGACCATCGTCATGGCCTCATGCAATTCCGGATTGAAGGGCTCACCCGCGGGATCGATGCATTCCACGTTGAAGCGTGCCAGTGTGTCCACCAGCATCTTGAGCGTCAGCTCGATCCCTTCCCGCATGGGCTTCAGTGGCTCTTCCGCCCCCTGGGGCACCGGCACGGCAAGCGCCTGCGCAAGGCTGTCATGTACCGGCAAGAGGGACTCGGCGAATTTTTCCAGGCCGAACTTGTGCGCCTTTTCCACATCGCGCTCGGCCCGCTGGCGGATATTCTGCATTTCCGCGCTGGCGCGCAACGCCTGATCCCGCCATTTGTCCGCTTCTGCCAGCGCAGCTTCCAGCTCTTTTTCCAGCGCCGGGTCTGTCGCTGCACCCAATTCAACGGGCTCGCGGTCGTCCAGCGGGTTCGCAGCCTCCGTGGCAGCACCGTCCGCCTGTGGCGCGCCGCCCTGGGACGAGGTCGTCGGGTTCTCCGGCGCTGCCTGCGCGGCTTCCGCCTCAGCGGCCAACTCGGCCTGCTCTTTCTCTTGTTCGGTTTGCATCGTTGGAATGTACGTCTTCAAAAGAGGAAACAAAGGGTGGGCGCCGCGCTGCGGCATGCCCTCCCTGCAAAGTGGGGACGAACCTTACTGGTTCAAGACCTCGCTGAACAGTCTTGAAGTGGCATCCACCAGGGGAATCACCCGTTCGTAGTGCATGCGGGTGGGCCCGATCACCCCCAGTACGCCGACACGACGCCCTTCCACCTCGTAGGGCGCGGTCACCACCGACATGGAGCCCAGCGCCTGGTAGCCAGACTCCTCACCGATGAACAACTGCACGCCATCTGAATCCTGACACTGGTCCAGCAGGTGCAGCAGTTCCTGCTTCTGCTGAAAAGCGTCGAACAACTCACGCAGCCGGCCGATATCCTCCGGCCCGGCGAAATCGATCAGGTTGGACTGACCCGCCAGCACGTAATCCGGCTCCGGCGGGTTGGTATCCAGCGCCCCGCCGGCGAGGTCCAGCAGCGTCTGCATCATGGCATCCAGCCGGTCCTTGTCCGAGCGCATGCCCTCAACCAGCTCCCGCCGGATCTTCTCGACGCTGCTGCCGGCATAGTGCTGATTGATGTAATTCGCTGCCTGCTGCAGTTCGGACTGGTTGTACTGGCGCTGGGTGTGAATGATGCGGTTCTCGACATTGCGCTCGCCCAGTACCACGATCACCAGCACCCGTCGCTCCGAGAGCGGCAGAAACTCGATGTGGCGCAGGTGATTCGAATCCGGCCGCGGCACCGTGACCAGACTGACCATGCTGGTCACCTGGGACAGCAGGTTGCTCATGTCGTTGGCGAGCGTTTCCGGCGGATGGTCCGGGTTCAGGCGACGCTGCATCTCCTGAATGTCCTGCCGGGTCGGCGGCTGTACCGTGATCAGGCAGTCGACAAAAAACCGCAGGCCCTGTGCGGTCGGCACACGCCCTGCCGATGTATGCGGTGAAGCGATCAGCCCCAGTTCCTCCAGATCGGCCATGACATTGCGCACGGTGGCCGGGCTCAGGCGCAGTGAAGTCGCCTCTGCCAGCAGCTTAGAGCCCACCGGCTGCCCGTCCCGGATGTAGCACTGGATCAATGACTTGAGAATATCCTGCGCACGATCGCTGATCTTCGGAATGCGCATGAACTCTCCCATCGGTGCTTCCGCCCGTGTTGTCATCCCACGTGGAGTAAAGATTTCACGTGAGCCGCTGCTGCGGCCTGATAGAATATGCAGGCCAATCTCGTCAATCTCAACCCATATGCTGATCAATCTGTCCCTGCGCAACCTGGTGCTGGTGGAAGAACTGGAACTGGAGTTCGGTCCCGGCATGACGGCACTGAGCGGTGAAACCGGCGCCGGCAAGTCCATTCTCATCAACGCCCTGCAACTGGCGCTGGGCGCCCGCGCGCAGGCCGACATGGTCCGCAGTGGCGCACCGCGGCTGGAGGTATATGCCAGTTTCGACCTGACAGATATTCCGCAGGCCCGGGAGTGGCTGGAAGCGGCGGAACTCCTCAGCGACCAGGATTGCATCCTCGGCAGATCGGTGACCAGTGACGGCCGCAGCAAGGCCACGATCAATGGCCGCCCCGTAACGGCCGCCAGCCTGCGGGAGCTGGGCGCACTGTTGCTGGATATTCACGGGCAGCACGAACACCACGGCCTGATGCAGCGCTCGGTGCACCGGGCGCTGCTCGACGAAAGCGCCGGCCTTGCCAGGGATCGCGCCGCGCTCGACTTGCTGGCTCAGTCCTGGAAACGCGTGCGCGAGCAGATCGTGGCCCTGGAGGGCGGCACAGGTGCGGAGGCTGCGCAGGCCGAACTGCTGCGCTACCAGGTGGACGAACTGGACCAGCTGGCGCTCGACGGGCAGGAACTGGAGGCGCTGGAACAGGAGCATCAGTCGCTCGCTGGCGCGGAAGAGTCCATCCAGCGTTGCGGGCAGGCCGCGGCGCTCATTGATGCCGACGACGCCGACTCTGCACTGACGCTGGTGGAACGGGCGATCTCCACGCTGCAGCAGATTCCGGGGCAGGACGCCGCGCTGGGCGGAGTGCGGGAATGCCTGGATAACGCTCGCATCCAGCTGCAGGAGGGGGCACAGGAACTGGCTCGCTACCGCGATCACCTGGAAATCAATCCGGAGCGCCTGCAGCAGATTGAGTCCCGACTGGAAGCAATCCAGACCCTGGCCCGAAAACATCACGTGCTGCCCAGCGAGCTGGCGCGGCGCCACGCCGACCTGCGCGAAGAACTCGCCGCGCTGGAGGGCCGCGACGCGCGACTGGCCACGCTGCGAAAAGAGGCTGATGAAACAGCCGCCGCATGGCAACGGGATGCGGCCCGACTGACGGCAGCGCGGAAGGAAGCAGCGCAGCAGCTCAATCAGTCCGTCGCCAGCCGACTGCATGCACTGGGTCTGAAAGATGCTGTCTTCGAGGCACAACTACTGCCCGGCGCAGAGCAGTCGCCGGTGGCGGGCGGCGCGGAGCAGGTTGAGTTTCATGTCTCGATGAATCCCGGACAGGCGCCCGGCCCACTGGCGAAGATCGCCTCCGGCGGCGAACTCAGTCGCACCGGTCTGGCGATCCGGGTCGTCACCGCGCAACGCTCCCGCACGCCCAGCCTGGTGTTTGACGAAGTGGATTCGGGGGTTGGTGGGGCAACCGCAGAGATCGTCGGGCGCCAATTGCAGGAACTGGCCGCACACAGCCAGGTGCTGTGCATCACCCACCTGCCGCAGGTGGCCAGCCTGGCGCATGCTCACCTGCAGGTGAGCAAAAGCGTGGACGAAGGCGTTACCCGCTCCCGGATCGTGGCTTTGAAGCCAGCTGAGCGACTGGAAGAAATCGCCCGCATGCTCGGCGGGGTGAAAGTCAGCAAACAGACCCGGAAAACCGCCAAGGAAATGCTGGAGAACGCGTGAGTGGCGAGCAGGCAGGGCGGAGGCATGCGCGACCATTCTTCAAGGAAACTGCGTGCGTGTGAGAGGCTGATGGCGGCTTGCACCGCTCCTGCCCGATCGCTCTGCGGCGACCTCCTGTTCGGCAGTTGTTACTTGCCTTTGCAGTCCGGCCGCATGCACTCGCCGTAAATGTAGTGGCTGTGGGAGGAAATCCGGAAGCCATGCGCCTCGGCCACCTTCTCCTGACGCCGCTCGATCTCCTCGTCCAGAAACTCCACCACCTTGCCGCACTTCACACAGACAATGTGATCGTGGTGTTCATCCGTGGACAGCTCAAAAACACTGTGGCCGCCTTCGAAATGATGTCGCATGACCAGGCCGGCGGACTCGAACTGCGTCAAAACGCGATACACCGTGGCCAGCCCCACGTCATCGCCCTGATCCAGCAGCGCCTTATACACATCCTCCGCGCTCATATGGTGCGTGCCGTGGTTCTCGAGGATATTCAGGATTTTCACCCGGGGCAGCGTGACCTTCAGACCGGCATCGCGCAGTTCCTGATTTTCATTCGTCATGGGTACGACCGGTTGCGTTGAAAGAAGGAGGCCAACAGGCCCGGCTTGCAGCCACCCGGATGCGGCGTACAATGACGAGCGTCGAAAACAATAATTCAAGACCCCAACCGATGCAAAAGGCGCTGTCTCCCAAGCTGCTCATCCTGTTGAGCTCCGTACTGTTTGTCTCTGGATGTTCCAATTGGTCCATTCCGACCATTCCCGGCGTCTACAAAATCGATATCCAGCAGGGCAACGTGATTGAGCAGGATATGATCGACACCCTGCGGCCCGGCATGACCAAACGTCAGGTGCGCTTTGTGATGGGCACCCCATTGCTGGTGGATCCGTTTCAACCGGATCGCTGGGAATATGTGTATTCGTTTCAACCGGGGGGCGGTCAACGCACCCAGGAACAGGTCGCGCTGTTTTTCGAAGACGACAAGCTGACCCACTTCACCGGCCACTTCCGCCCCACTGCCAACCAGCCCGCGAAGGACGCGAAAACCGAAGGCGAGCGGGAAGTTGCGCCGGAAGAACTGCTGGAGGAAGGCGCGGAGGAAGAAGAGGAAGACGGCTCCTTCCTGTTCCTGAAGTTCTGAGGCGGCATTCGCGCCTCTCGGAGAGATCCACGCGGTATCAATGCCGCTTCAGGAAGGTGCGACCCCAGAAAAAGCCTCACCGCCGTGGTTCCAAGCCACCCGCATGACGCACTGAGCAGTGCAGAATCGGCGTGCTGGCAACGGAGCGGGTCGTGTCTACTTCTCACCCTCGCGCGCGGCCTTGGCCTTTTTGGCGCGATTGGCGCGCGCCTCTTTCGGATCAATCAGCAGGGGCCGGTAAATTTCCACCCGATCTCCCGGTTGCACAACGTGCTCCGCCGGCTTCGGAATCACCTTGCTAAAAATGCCCAGCCTGGCCCCGTCCAGATCGATCTCCGGGAAATGTTCCAGAATGCCCGAATCCCGGACCACCTGCAGCGCTGTGCTGCCCGGCGTGACCCGCACCGGAATGATCATCTGCTCCTGCGGAAGCGCATAGGCCACCTCCACTTCAATGCTCTCCTGCTCAGGCTCACTCATTGCGTGAAGTAGCGGTAAAGCGTCAGGGTGAAGATGAACAGCACTGCTGCCGGGGACAGGAACCGGACCAGGAAGCGCCACAGCGCATAGACCCGCGGACTTTCCAGCGAGAGTTCACCGTGCACATCCGCCTCGCGCATCTTCCAACCGACAAAAAGCGCGATGGCCACACCGCCCAGCGGCAACATGATATTGGCAGTGAGAAAATCCAGGGCGTCGAAGAAGGTGAGCCCGAACACCTGTACGGATTTCCAGATATTGAAAGAGAACACCGTACCCAGCCCCAGCAGCCAGGTCAGGAAACCAAGCCCGATGGCCACTTTCACGCGGCTGACGCCGAAGCGCTCCACCATCCACGCAACCGCCGGCTCGATCAGAGAAATCGAGGAACTCCATGCCGCGAAGCTCACCAACACGAAGAACAACACACCGAAGAACCTGCCCAAGGGCATATTGCCAAAGGCCAGCGGCAGGGTGACAAACATCAGCCCCGGCCCCGCAGCCGCTTCCAGACCGTTCGCGAACACGATCGGGAAGATTGCCAGCCCGGCCACCAGCGCAACCAGCGTGTCGAGGAACGCCACCGCACAGACCGTTGCACCAATGGAGGACGTCTTGGGCATATAGGCGCCGTAAATCATGATCGCCCCCATCCCCAGACTCAGGGTAAAGAAGGCATGCCCCAGTGCCACCACCAGACTGTTTGCACTGAGGCTCTCGGCGCGCATGCTGAACAGGAACTTGAACCCTTCCATGAAGGCGCCGGAACTGACCGCGTAGCCCACCAGGATCAACAGCAATACAAAGAGTGCAGGCATGAGGATGCGCACCGCCGCCTCCAGCCCCCGGTTTACGCCGCGCGCGACGACAAACATGGTCATGCACATGAATACCGTATGCCAGAACGCCAGCCGCACCGGGTTGCCGGTCAGTTCATTGAACAAGGTTCCCGCAAATTCCGATTTGGCACCCACGAAGGTGCCGTCCCCCACGCGCAGGACATACTCCAGCGCCCAGCCCGCGATTACGCTGTAATAGGAGAGAATCAGGAAGCCAGAGATGACACCGATCCAGCCCAACAGGCCCCAGGCTTTCGAGGCTCCCGCCTCGCGGGCCAGTTCGATCATGGAATTGACCGGGCTTTGCCGACCCCGCCGGCCCAGCAGAACTTCCGCCATCATGATCGGCACGCCGACCAGCAGGATGCAGAAGAGGTAGACCAGCACGAACGCGCCACCACCGTTTTCGCCAGCGATGTAGGGGAATTTCCAGATATTCCCCAGGCCAACCGCCGAACCCGTGGCCGCGAGGATAAAGGTCAGGCGACTGGCCCAGATTCCGTGTATCGACTGACTGGCTCTTGGCATAACGGGTTCCGCGCCTGCTCGATGAGCGATCATTCTCAGGGAATTGCCCCGGTCACTCAAGCTGACAGACGGCGTGAACGCGTATAATCCGGGCATGAGTAAAAAGCAGAAAGTCTCCAGCGCCTCGATTGCCCAGAACCGCAAAGCGCGCCACGACTATCACCTGCGCGAGCGCTTTGAGGCAGGGCTTGCGCTGGAGGGCTGGGAGGTGAAAAGCCTGCGCGCCGGCAAGGTGCAGTTGGTCGACAGCTACGTGCTGCTCAAGAACGGCGAGGCCTACCTGCTGGGCACACTGATCACCCCGCTGATCAGCGCCAGTACCCACCAGCCAGCCGACCCCACCCGCACGCGCAAACTGCTGCTTCACCGGGAGGAACTGGCCAAGATTCATCAGGCGACGCAGGCCAAGGGCATGTCCTGCATTCCGGTCTCCCTTTATTGGAAGAGGCAACGCGTGAAGTGCGAAATCGCCCTGGCCGAAGGCAAAAAGGATTTCGACAAACGGGAAGACACCAGGAAAAAAGACTGGGAGCGCCAACGCGCCCGGATCATGCGGAATCAGAATCGCTAGGCGCTGAGCGGGGCAGGCAGACTGTAAACGTGCTGCCGGCTCCCGGCGTGGATTCAATCAACAGTTTGCCGCCATTGCGCTCAATGATGCGCACCACCGTCGCGAGCCCGAGACCGAAACCCTCGTATTCGGCATCCGAGTGCAGGCGCTTGAGCGGCTCACGAATTTCGTTGAGGTATTTTTCCTCGATTCCGATCCCGTTGTCTTTCACCACCACCGCCGCCGTGGATGGGTGTTCTCCCGGCACCTCGGCCACCTCGACAAAGGGTGCCTCGTCGCAGAACTTCATCGCATTTGAAATCAGATTCTGGAAAATCTGCCGCAGGTCGCCGGGATTGGCCCAGACTTCCGGTAGCTCACCCACGGCGACCTGCGCACCCTTCTCCTGGATGTCAGCCTCCAGCAACTCCAGCACATCCTCCAGCACGACGCGCATCGGCACCTGACTGGATTCAGTGGGCGTATCCGCCGCGGCATAGGTCAGCAGCCGGTCGATCAGTTCCATGGTGTGGCCGGTGAGCCGCTTGATGGCGCCCAGTTGCTTCTCCACCTTATCTGCCTGCTCACCCAGTGCGCGCCGCATCATGTCGCCATAGGAACTGATCTTGCGAATCGGTGCGCGAAGATCATGTGCCGCCACGCCGGCAAACTGGGACAGCGCCTCGTTGCTGGCGCGCATCTTTTCTTCTGCCTGTCGGCGTCGCTGGATGCTTTGCAGCGAACCGGAAACGTAGACTTTTCCAGAACTGGAACGCGAGGCCACCCCCTTGATCGAGAACCACTGGTAATTACCCGAATGGGTGCGTAGCGCGCAATCCATCTCAAACCCATCCAGGTGGACCATCGCCGCATCAAACTGCGCAGCCACCTGCTGCCGGTCCTCGTAGCGGACCAGCACCAGCAAATCCGCCAGTGACCCGGGCTGACGACCCGGCTCCACACCGAGCAGGCGGCCAAATTGTGGTGAGGCCCAGAACTGGGGGCTTTCGCTCTCGCACCACTCCCACAGGCCGTCCCGGGATCCGTTCACGGCGCGCTGAAAGCGCTCCTCGACACTGGTGACCCGCTCGAGCAGTTCGAGTTCCTTCCGGGATTGCGCCAGTTCCCGCTCGGTTTCCCCCAGTAAGTCCTGAATCTTCAGGAGGATACGCCCGAGCAGAATGAACATGGGATTGGCAATCACCATATAAACGATCAACTCTACGGCCCCATGCCGCTGAGAAAAGTAATCCCAATCCGTGAGCAAGCGCGATAACACCGTGGTCACACAACCCAGCCAGAAGAGCCAGCAGCACCGTTCGCCGAGTGAGCGCGGCAGAAACACAAAGAAGGCGAAGTACTGCATGGCGTAATAACCATACA
>JBFKXW010000065.1:0-9952 GCA_041637915.1 Pseudomonadales bacterium
CGCGCGGGCGCCGCCCGTCAGAACATATACGGGGCGATTCCGGCCCGAGGTCAGTCCGAGGCAGCCACCTCAGCCGGCGTGCGGGCACGAATCTGCACGGCATGCACCGCGCCCGAGGAAATCAGGTTGCCCAACGCCTTGTACACCAGCTGCTGGCGCTTCAAACGGCTGAGGCCCTCGAAGCAGTCGCCGGTCAGAACCAGCTCGAAATGACTGCCGTCACCGGACACGTCGACCTCACAGGAGGGCAGGTTTTCCGCCAGACGATCGCGCAGGAGTTGTTCCGGATTCATGCTTTTCGCCACCTTGCCAGCCGCGTGCTCACAACGAATCGAGCACCGTACCCCAACCGTCGATGACCGCGTCGATATCACCGTTCTTCTGGTGTGCGATCGCCCGGAACTGGCTCTTGAAGGTCGTGACCAGATTCACACCGCCGAAGACGATGTTGTATACCCGCCAGTTGTCCTCACCGAAATCAGCCAGGTAGAAATTGGTCTGGTAGCTGGCATTCTCCGCCCCGTGCAACACAAGACGAACGAAGGCACGGTTGTCCTTGATGTGATTCTTCTCGAGCGGCAACACCTCGATCTTCTCACCACCGTAGTTCAGCAGCAGTGCAGCGTACTTTTCCAGCACCAGATTCTTGAACACTCCGCTGAAGCGTTGACGCTGCTCCGGCGTGGCGCTGGCGTAAAAATCCCCCATCACCAACTTTGAAAAAAAGTCAAAGTGAATGACGGGCGACAGCACCTGGTCCACGGCCTCGTAGAACTGCTTGGGGTTCTGCTTGTAGGTCGTACGGTGCTGCTGAATCGTGCTCAGCAGGTCGTTGGTACCCTGGCGCACCACCTCATCAGGGCCTGCCGCCCGCGCCATCCCGCTCAGGGAAACCAACACGAGCAGCGCCGCAAACCATTGAAAAATCCGTACGCGCATGAAACTCAGGCTCCTTCAGAAAAAACGCGTGAGCGTCCGATCAGCTCCGCAGTGACAGACCATTTGCCAGGCCGGATGGTTCATCCGCCTCACCCTAGAACCGATGCTTCCGGCCACTTCCTGCGGCAATTCTGGCCCGCCGCACATGAATCGGGCGTGAACAAGTCGCCCACCGTGGCGTGCATGGTAGCACTAAAGAAAGTTTGATTCGTCACCAGCTGGCTCCGCTCCGACACCCTCTGCTGGCTTGAGTTCAGCCGTTGCAACCAAGTACAGTGCCGCATCCTGGGTTCCGGTGCCTGTGTCGCCATCATGATGAGCCATCCATTGATTCTGCCGGTTGCCGCGTTGCTCGGTGGGCTGGTTCTGCTGGGCTGGAGCGCTGACCGCTTCGTTGCCGGCGCGGCGGCGACTGCACGCGCACTCGGCATGAGTCTGCTGATGATCGGGCTGACCATCGTCTCCTTCGGCACATCAGCGCCGGAAATCCTGGTTTCCGCCATCGCCGCTCTGACCGGTGCGGGGGAACTGGCTGTTGGCAATGCGCTCGGCTCCAACATTGCCAACGTCGGGCTGGTGCTGGGCCTCACGGCACTGCTGGCGCCCATCGTGGTGCCACGCGATCTGTTTCATCGCGAATTCCGGCTGCTGCTGCTCTCCGTTGTGCTGGGCGGATACTGCCTGTGGGATCTTCGCATTGATCGGTTGGACGGCCTGCTGCTGCTCGGGGGTCTGGCCTTCGTCATGTGGCGTTTCGTGGTGCAGGGCACCGCCTCCAGCGACGCTGAGGTCATCGACCATGAGATGGAAGACAGCATCCCGGCGCTCCCGCTGCGCCAGGCCGCCTGGCTGCTGACCAGCGGGTTAATCGTGCTTCTCATCAGCTCCCGCATGCTGGTGTGGGGCGCAACGGAATTGGCGCTCGCCTTTGGGGTCAGCGAGCTGATCATCGGTCTGACCATTGTCGCCATTGGCACCAGCCTGCCGGAACTGGCCGCGGCGGTCGCCTCCGTTCTGAAAGGCCATCATGACATCGTCATCGGCACCGTGGTTGGCTCCAACCTGTTCAATCTGCTGGGTGTTCTGGCCATTCCCGGCCTGATCGACCCCATTCTGCTGGAGCCCGCTGTATTCTGGCGGGACTTTGTCACCATGGCCGCCATGACCATCTTCATGATTCTGTTCGCCTGGCTGCCACCGGCCCGACCCACGGTGGACCGTGTCGAGGGCGGCTTGCTGCTGGGCTGCTACTTCGCCTTCCTCGCCCTGCTGTACTTCTCCATCCGCGGCTGACCGCTATACTGGCTGGCACTTTCCTAGTTACCGGATCTGGCCAGATGACCGCCACGCCCGAAGCACTGATCGCCTCCGGAAAACGCACCATTGAACTCGAGGCGGATGCCGTGCGCGGCCTGCTGGCCCGCATCGATGAACAGTTCGCCCAGGCCTGTGCACTGTTGCTGGCCTGCCGGGGTCGAACCGTCGTCACCGGCATGGGCAAATCCGGCCATATCGGCAAGAAAATCGCCGCCACGCTGGCCAGCACCGGCACACCGGCTTTTTTCGTGCATCCGGGGGAAGCCAGCCACGGGGATCTCGGTATGGTGACCGGCAACGACGTGGTGATTGCGCTGTCGAACTCGGGAAAAACGCCCGAAGTCCTCACAATCCTGCCACTTTTCCGGCGCATGGGCGCCCCCCTGATCAGCATGACGGGTGACCCGGCGTCACCGCTTTCCCGGGAGGCAGCCGTCAATCTGGACGTCTCCGTGGCGAAGGAAGCCTGCCCTCATGACCTTGCCCCGACCTCGAGTACAACGGCGTCACTGGCCATGGGGGACGCACTGGCCATCGCCCTGCTCGAGGCACGCGGCTTTACACCGGAGGACTTCGCCTTTTCACACCCCGGCGGCAGCCTCGGGCGCCGACTGCTGTTGAAGGTTGCCGATCTGATGCACGGCGGTGATGCCCTGCCAAGGGTCGATGTCGGGACCGCCCTGCATGAAGCACTGCTGGAGATGACCGCGAAGGGTCTCGGCATGACCACGGTGATCGATGCCGAAGGCTGCCTCGCTGGTGTCTTCACGGACGGCGATCTGCGGCGCGTGCTGGAGGGCGACACGGACATCCGGGCCGCCGGTATCCGTGATGTCATGACACCGCATGGCCACACAATCAGTGCCAACGCGCTCGCCGCGGATGCCGTGCGGATCATGGAGGAACGCCGCATCAACGGCCTGGTCGTGGTCGATGAGGAGGACCGGCCGATTGGTGCCCTGAACATGCATGACCTGTTACGCGCGGGAGTGGTGTAGTGGATGCTCTGAAAGAAAAAGCAAAACATATCAAACTACTGGCACTGGACGTGGACGGCGTGCTGACCGACGGCTGCCTGTATTTCACGGACGACGGCCAGGAGCAAAAGGCCTTCAATACACTCGACGGACACGGCATCAAGATGCTGCAGTCGGCGGGCGTTCAGGTCGCCATCATCACCGGGCGGAGAACCAACCTGGTTGCCAAGCGAGCGAGCGACCTCGGTATCGAGCACCTCTACCAGGGCCGCGAGGACAAGCTGATCGCCCTGCAGGAACTCTGTTTGCAGGCCGGCCTGGAGATCGAACAGACCGCCTACATGGGAGATGACCTTCCGGATCTCGCGGCCATCCGCGCCGCAGGGCTGGGCATGACCGTGTGCTCCGCGCACTACTTCGTGCGGGCGCATGCAGACTGGACCAGCGAGCTGGCCGGTGGCGAGGGCGCCGTGCGGGAAGCCTGTGACTTCATCCTGCGCGCGCAGGGCAAACTGGAACCCATGCTGCAGGCATACCTATAGGACGCAGACCGGTACAATCAGGATATGGAAAAAATCTCACCCACCGTCGGCATCGTCTTCGCGGTGGTCGCTTTCATCGTGCTCTGGTGGGTGCTGGGCCGTGGCGAGCAGTTTGTGCCCGAGCAACCTGCCGAGACATCGCTCGATCCGGATTTCTACATGTCCGGTGTGGATTCCATACAGTACGACGAAAACGGCCAGCCGCGCTACCAGCTGTTTGCCAACCAGATGAGTCATTTTCCACACAATGACATCACGGAGATCACGCTGCCGCATATCATCATTTACAAAAAGAATGGGGTGCCCTGGCGGCTCAGTTCACTGTACGGACAAATCCTGCCCGCTGGCGACTCGGTGGAACTCTGGGAAGAGGTCGAGGTCAACTATGAACCACCGGACGATAACTACCTGAAACTGTCCACGGACAGCTTGCGTATCTTCCCGCGCAGGGAATACGCGGAGACTTATCAAGCTGTTATGATTGAGTCCCCGCGTGGGACCACCTCCGCGAGGGGCCTGCAGGCGGACCTGCAAACCAACCGACTGCGGCTCCTGGCCAAGGTACGAGGCACCTATGAAGGCAATCTTTAATTTTCTGTTGCCGGCTTTGCTGGCGGGCGTCATAACACTGCCTGCACATGCATTGCCGGGAGACAGCACCTCCGCCATCCGCATCGAGTCGGATACGGCGGAAATGGACGAAAAACAGGGCGTATCGGTTTACCGCGGGCGTGTTCGCATCACCCAGGGCTCGGTCCGCATTCGCGCGGACAAGGTGACTGTGGAATCAAACGATGACGGCGTCAGCAAAATTGTCGCTACAGGCCGACCGGCACACTACCAGCACCAGCCCAAGGCAGAGGAACCGGTCGTGCACGCCTACGGCGAGATCATCCAGTACTTCGCTGATGAACAGAAAGTCGTCATTCTGAAAGATGCCCGTCTCGAACAGGATGACAATACCTTCATCGGCGACCGGATCAACTATGATATTCAAAAGCAGCTGGTGAAGGCGCACTCCAACGGCAACACGACGTCCGGCAGCACCAGTCGTCAGCGTGTGGAAATCGTCATCCAGCCATCGAAAAAGAAAGAACAGCAGCAACCATAGGAACAGTGCGACGTGGCGCGTTTGCAGGCCCTCAATCTGGCAAAAAGTTACAAGGGCCGCGAAGTCGTCAAGGACGTATCCGTTTCGATTGAGTCGGGGCAGGTGGTTGGCCTGCTGGGCCCGAATGGCGCCGGCAAGACCACCTGTTTCTATATGATCGTTGGCTTGGTCAACGCCGACCGAGGCAAGATTGTCATCAATAATCTCGACATCACCCCGATGCCCATGCACGGCCGGGCGCGCCAGGGCGTGGGCTATCTGCCGCAGGAAGCCT
This sequence comes from Pseudomonadales bacterium, assembly GCA_041637915.1. Taxonomy (GTDB): domain Bacteria; phylum Pseudomonadota; class Gammaproteobacteria; order Pseudomonadales; family JBFGWM01; genus JBFJWR01. The sequence goes on from JBFKXW010000065.1 coordinate 5,161, forward strand.
CCATCTTCCGCAAGCTCACCGTTAATGAAAACATCATGGCGATTCTCGAAACGCGGGACGACCTCGACCAGGGCGGCCGCGAGCGCAAACTCGAGGATCTGTTGCGTGAATTCCACATCACGCATATCCGCGAGAGCAATGGGATGGCGCTGTCCGGTGGCGAGCGCCGTCGGGTGGAGATCGCCCGCGCACTCGCTACAGAACCCTCCTTCGTCCTGCTGGACGAGCCGTTTGCCGGAGTCGACCCCATTTCCGTCAACGACATCAAGCAGATCATTGATTACCTGCGGACCCGTGGGATCGGCGTGCTCATCACCGATCACAACGTGCGCGAAACACTGGATATCTGCGAGAAGGCCTACATCGTCAACGAAGGCACGATCATCGCCGAGGGCGGCGCCGACGAGATTCTCGCCAACCAGATCGTCAAAGACGTCTACCTCGGGCACCAGTTCCGCCTGTGAGCTGAGTTTTCCAGCGTCACCCGCACGGCCCTGCAGAGTTCAGCGCTCATGCTCATCATCGAACTGAATGAATTCAATCCCGGCTTACTGGCCCGTGCTGCCGCGGATTTTTCGCTGAAAAATTTCGCACGTGTGCTGGCCATGCCGCATACGGAAACCATGGCCGATTGCGAGGAAGAGCGGCATGGGCTGGACCCCTGGGTGCAGTGGGTGTCGGTGCATACCGGCCTGCCAACCAGCAAGCATGGCGTAGCCCATCTGGGTGATGTGCAACATTTGCGCGCACCGCAGTTCTGGGAGTCACTGGCTGAAAAAACGCCACTGCGGTTCGGCCTCTGGGGCGTCATGAATGCGGCCGCCGGCAAACACCCCGACCGGGTCGACTTTTTCTTCCCCGATCCGTGGACCTTTTCGGAGCCGGCATTCCCGGAGGAACTGAATCAGTTTCTGGCACTGCCACGTTATTACGCAAAGAACTATCTTGACCTGAAGTGGCTGCCGGTCACAGCCGCCGCCACCCGACTGGTTGCGTTCTGCCTGCACCCGCGCCGGTTCGGGCCACTTGCTTCACTGCTGCCCGCCGCACTGACCGGATTACGCCAGGGCGGCCCGTCCACCTGCGTACTGTTCAGCCTGTTCGACCTCGTCGCGGCGAAGCTTTTTGCACAGTACCAGCATCGCCACAATCCAGATGTTTCCGTGGTATTCCTGAACGCGATCGCACACATGCAACACCGCGCCTGGGCGGCGGAACCTGCCTGGCGCCCGGAAATGGTCGCGGGGCTGCGGCTGGTCGATCAGGCACTGGGCATCCTGCTCGAGGCAGGCGGAGAGCGCCCCGTCATCGTACTGAATGGCTTTCGCCAGGAATGCGCTGAAGAACGAGCGGACTTCCTTTACCGTCAGGAGAACCCGGTCGGCTTTCTGGCACGCATCGGCCTGCACCCCGAGCGGGTCGAGCCGATGATGACCAACGACGCACAACTGTTTTTCCGCTCGGCAGCGGAGTGTGCGGCAGCAGCGGATCGGTTGCGTGGTGCCCGGCTTGCCGGTAGGCAGGTATTTGATGTGCAGATCAACGCTGCCAATGACTGTCAGCTGTTCTACCAACTGGACTTCTGGCAGCAGGTCCCCGCCGACGCGACGCTGGACATCGGCGATGAGCGACTGCTCTTTCGGGACTGGTTCGAACGGGTCACCCAACGTACCGGCGTACATGTTCCGGTTGGGGACATATACTCTACCCAGGCGGCATTCCCACAACAGATGCCCCTGCACGCATTTGCTGAACACCTGTCCGAACACTTATGCCGCAACAATCCGTCTACGTCGTAATCCCCTGCTACCGTGCCAGCCGCACGGTGCTGAAAGTGATTGCCGCCATCGGAGAGGAGGTCGACGGCATCGTCGTGGTGGATGACGGCTGTCCGGAGCACACCGGGCGGTTTGTCCGGGAGCACTGTGAGGATCCTCGGCTGACGGTGATCACGCATCCGGAGAATCAGGGCGTGGGCGGCGCAACGATCAGTGGTTTTCGCGAGGCAGAACGTCAGGGCGCCGCTTTCATCGTCAAGGTGGACGCGGACGGGCAAATGGATCCCGCACTGATCGGCCAGTTCATCCGGCCGCTGCAGGCGGGTGAGGCCGACTATGTGAAAGGAAATCGCTTCTTCGAGCTTTCCTACCTCGCGCAAATGCCGCGGACGCGCCTGGTTGGCAATGCCGCGCTCTCGTTCCTGAGCAAACTGTCCAGCGGCTACTGGGACCTGATGGATCCCACCAACGGATACATCGCACTGAACAGCAAGCTTCTGCGTGTGCTGCCCTTGGAAAAGATCAGCCGCGGGTACTTTTTTGAAAGCGACATGCTGTTTCGCCTGAACACGGTGCGGGCCGTGGTTCGGGACATCCCGCTGGTCGCCCGCTACGGGGACGCGGAAAGCCAGATGAACCTGGCTGACATGCCCGGTTATTTTGCGCAGGAACATGTGATCCGTCTGTTCAAGAGAATTTTTTACAATTATTTTCTGCGGGACTTCAGCGTTGCCTCGCTGCAGTTGGTCTTCGGGCTGATGTTGTTCCTGTACGGACTGATTTCCGGGGGGCTGATCTGGCACAGCAACGCCCTGTCCGGCGTCGCAACGCCAACCGGCACTATCGTCATCACCGCGCTGCAGATTATTCTCGGCTTCCAGTTGCTGATGTCGTTCCTTTCCTACGACATGTCACGACATTGTACCGACCCGATCACCCGATCCATGGAAAGGGAGGCCCGCTGACTCCACGGGTTGTCCGGGCACCCTCCCCCAGCCGGCACCAGCCTCCTTGATAGCCGGGCATTCCAGCCACCAGGCTCCGCCTGGAACGCCTGGTTCGGTGATATCAGCACCAATAAACGCTAGACTGTGAAGGCAGACAGGCAACTTTCGTTCCATTTCCGGACAGGCAGGACTTCAGGCAATCCATGAAACCCGCGCTACAGCTCAAAATGGGTCATCAATTGACCATGACCCCGCAGCTGCAGCAGGCCATCCGTATTCTTCAGCTGTCGACACTGGACCTGCAGCAGGAAATCCAGGAAGCGCTGGAGACCAACCCGATGCTAGAGCAGGTGGAGGTCGGCGACCCGGACTACGATTCCGGCGAACTGGATGCCGACGGCACCGGCAACGGGCAGGACGAACCAGCAGCGGAGTCGCTGGACAACACGGAAAATGAACCTCCTTCGTCATCGAAACAGGAAAGTGAATCCAGCGAGTCAGACTGGCAGCAGGACCATCTGCCCGACGACCTGCCGGTGGACAGCGGCTGGGACGATGTGTACCCGGGTGCAGAAACCTTTTCTGGCGGCAGTGCCGGCGGAGAGGATTACGATTACCTGGAAACCCACCAGACCACCGAAAGCCTGCAGGATCACCTGTCCTGGCAATTGAATCTGGCCAGCATGAGCGACACCGATCGCGCCATTGCCATGGCCATTGTCGATGGCATCGACCCGGACGGATACCTGAGGGTGCCGATCGAGGAGATCGTTGAAGGCTTCCAGGAAGACAGTGATGTCGGCGAGGAAGAGGTCATCGCTGTTCTGCGTCGCATCCAGAGTTTTGATCCTGCCGGGGTCGGTGCGCGCGACCTGCGGGAGTGCATGCAGCTGCAGCTGAACCAGCTGCCGGAGGATACGCCGGGGCTGGCGCGCGCCAAGGAGATCGTCGACTCACACCTGGATGCGCTGGCCAACCGCGATTACAACCGCATCATGCAGCGCATGAAAATGCGCGAGGAAGAATTGCGAACGCTCATGCAGTTGTTGCGCAGCCTTTCCCCCCGCCCCGGTGCCCAGATCAGCGCGCAGCGGCCGGAGTACGTGGTGCCCGATGTCGTGGTCTCCAAGCGCGAGGGGCGCTGGCAGGTCGAACTGAACTCGGAAGCCGCACCACGGCTACGGATCAACTCGACCTACGCCAACATGATCCGCCGGGCCGACAGCAGCTCGGACAACGTGTACATGCGCAACCAATTGCAGGAGGCACGCTGGTTTCTGCGCAGCCTGCTCAGCCGCAACGAAACGCTCCTGAAAGTAGCGACGCGCATTGTCGAGCACCAGCGCGGGTTTCTGGAATACGGCGAGGAGGCCATGCGGCCACTGGTGTTGCACGACATTGCCGAGGCCGTAGAGATGCACGAGTCGACCATCAGCCGGGTGACAACACAGAAATACATGCACACGCCACGCGGCGTTTATGAGCTGAAGTACTTTTTCTCCAGCCATGTGAGCACCGAAGGCGGCGGCGAATGTTCCTCTACGGCAATCCGTGCGATCATCAAGAAACTGGTCGCGGCCGAAGATTGCCGTAAGCCTCTATCGGACAGCAAGATCGCCAATATGCTCGGTGAACAGGGCATTCAGGTCGCTCGCCGGACCATTGCCAAATACCGGGAATCCCTGAAAATCCCCCCCTCCAACGAGCGGCGGCAACTGGTATGACCCTCCTGACCCGGAGCAGTGATTTTTTTACAATGCGCACGGCAGCGTTCACCAGACCGCGCATTCCCCCCGAGCCGGCGTCCCGGCTTTTTGTTGCAACCAGACGGAGCCTGTAACATGCAGATCAACATCAGTGGCCATCATCTCGACCTGACCGACCCGATCCGAAGCTACGTCAATGAAAAGATTGAGCGGCTGAGTCGCCACAATGATCACATCACCAATGTGCAGGTCATCCTGACTGTCGACAACATCCGGCAGATTGCCGAGGCCACGGTATCCATCCCGGGCAGTGAGGTGTTCGCGAATGCAGAGGATAAAGACCTGTACGCGGCCATCGACC
>JBFKXW010000066.1:0-9879 GCA_041637915.1 Pseudomonadales bacterium
CCTGTTTGTCTTTGGAGATTGATCAGATTTGTTGCTGCGGCACAGATTCCGAAGCCTCACTCGAATTTACCAGCGAAGAGAAAGGAGCGCGAAATGGCCGAGAAAAACCCCGATAAAGGATACGTTGCACTGCTGGGCTGGTCTCTGGGTGCGATTGAGGCGCTCGACCGCTTTGACCGCCGCTACGTAGTGGTTGCCCCCGACTGGGCGGAGGAATACGCGCGGGAACATAACATTCCGTTCATTGCCTGGAATTTTGAACGGCTCAATGACCGGTCCAACGAAATCGCCCAGAAACTGAAAGAGGAAGGCGTGGATGTCGCCATCCCGCTGTTTGAGGAAACGGTGGAGTGGTCCGGCGCGATCAACTCCGTCCTGCTGGGCAATCCCAGACTCCTCGGGCAGTCCATGCTGTTCCGCGACAAGGCACTGATGAAGCGTCGCGCTCAGTTGGGGGACATCCGGGTCGGCATCTTTGAGGAAGCGCACGACAAGGACGATGTCATCCGTTTCTTAAAGCGCGTCAACCAGACCTTGCTGAAACTGGACGGCGACCCCAACGACCCGATCCACCTCAAGGCCTTTGACAAGGCGGGTTGTCTCGGGCACCGCGTCATCCGCACCGTCGAAGACGTGGAATCCATCACCCCGGATGAGTTTCCGGCGCTTCTGGAAAGCCACCTCGATGGCTGGGAATTCGGCGTGGAAGCCTGGATTCATGATCGCAAGATCCGGTTCCTGAACATTTCAGAATACGTGCGACTGGGGTACTCGGTGTTTGTCCCGGCTTCCCCGGAACTGGAGAAGTGGCGACCGCGCCTGGAAGAAGAGATCAACAAGCTGATCGAGGCATTCGATATCGACTTCGGCTTTATTCACCCGGAATACTTCGTAACCAGTGATGGCAAGATGTACTTTGGCGAGGTGGCCTACCGACCACCCGGCTTCAAGGCATTCGAATTGATCGAGCGCGCCTACGGTTTCAACTGCTACCAGGCACAGGTGCTCTGCTTCGATCCGAAAACAACCGAGGAAGAGATCGCGGCGTTCTTTCCAAAGCCAGTGGTCGATGCGAAGGGACACGCTGGCTGCTTTGGGGTCTACCCCCGCCGCCGCGTGGTCAGCAAGCTCGAGATTCCCCGGGAGACCGAGGAACATGAGTACTACGAGTATCACGACCTTGCACCGCCACTGGAGAACACCGTGACAAAGCGATCTGCATTTGGCACGCACTGGGGGCTCGCCTACTTTTTCGGTGACGACCCGGACCGCATGCGGGAAATTCTCAAGTTGCAGGAAGAACTCGACTTCTACATCTGACAGGGCGACATATCGCGACAGGAGCACTTACTGATGAAAATTGTTCGACTCGCTGATCTCATCGGCACCGAACGTGAGGTGAAAGGAGAAGGCTGGACCAGCCGTCGCCTGCTATTGAAGAAAGATGGCATGGGCTTTTCCTTCCATGACACCGTCATCCCCGCCGGGGCCGAACTGGAACTCTGGTACAAGAACCACCTCGAAGCGGTGTACTGTGTCAGCGGTAACGGGCGCATCAAGGATTTGGCGACCGGTGAAGTACACGAGATTACCGATGGCACGCTGTATGCGCTGGATCAGCACGACCGTCATGTCCTGTACGGCGGCACGGAAGACATGCGGCTGGTGTGCGCATTCAACCCGCCCGTAACCGGAAACGAGACGCACGATGCGGACGGTTCTTACGAACTGGTGGACTGACCCACACGCGTGTATATCATGATTGCAACGTCCGGATGCCGAACTTTCGGCGTCCGGGTCCGTTGCGCCGGGGAATCAGCATCCTGAGCACATTGGAAACCCTGCCACTGACCGCTGTACGCATCACCACGCTGCAGCGGCAGATGGCGCTCACGAACGCGACCGGATTCTTCTTCGAGCGCGCGGAGCGATTGTTTTTGGTGACCAGTCGCCACGTGATGATTGATGAACCCACCAGCCATTTCCCCGACCAGCTCGAGATCGAGTTGCACGTGGATGCAGAGAACCTGGCTGATTCCGTGGGCTTTTCGATCCCGCTCTATCGCGACGGCGAAAGTATCTGGCGACAGGCCACGGATGCGGCAGGCGAGATCGACGTTGCAGTCATCGAGATAGAACGTGAGGCGCTACCGAAAACCCTGGTGTACAGCAGTTTTAATGTCGAACACCTTCTCGACCCTGCCAGCCATGTAGAGATCGGCACTTCCCTGCTGGTGGTGGGCTTTCCGCTGGGGTTTCACGACACGCTGCATCACATGCCGGTCGCGCGGCAGGCCATGATTGCCTCGACGTTCGGCCTGCGCTTCAAAGGCGAGGGGTATTTCATTACGGATGCACGAACGCACCGTGGTATCAGCGGCGCGCCGGTTGTCATGCGTGCGCCCGCTCAGGCGACGGGATTACAGGACCTGCCCTGGATTCTGCTGGGCATCCATTCAGCCCGCCTCGACGTCGGCACCCGCGATATCAAACTGGATGAGGCGCTGGGGCTGAACTGTTCCTGGTACGCCGACATTCTGCTTACCTTGACGGAAAGTCCTGCTTCCACAGCAGGATAAACTGCCTGCCCACACCCGATTTCATTCGCATGACTACCAGGCTTCAGGTCATCCTGGAGTGCGCGTTGAGCGGGCGCCCTCGTAGGGAACATGCAACGCAGCAATTGACACGGCAACGTCTAAGCTTGACCGCATGGAGAGAATCAATCCCACCTTCGGTACCGCCCTGATGGAGTCGCTCGGCGGCTCCGGCACATGGGCACTGCTACCCCTGGCGGTCCTGCTGGCGCTGTGGACCATTCGCGCCGCCCCGGATCAGCGGGACGCGACGAGAAGCTCCCTGCTGCTGTTTGCGCTGGGGATGCTGTTACTGATCGGCGGATCCGCCTCCCTGCTGCTTTCCGGAGATGCACCACCCGGACTGGCCCGCCAGATCGGGCTGCTGATTGAAGGCCTGGCACTCATCCGGCTGACCGGCAGTTTTCTCTTTCACGTCGTGCTACCGCGCCTGCACTTCGCCCCGGCCAGCATTCTGGAAGACATCCTGGTCATCATTGGCTACATCGTCTGGGCGATTTACCGGCTCTCGCAAACCGGTGTGGACCTCAGCAGCATTGTGACGACGTCCGCCGTCATCACCGCGGTGCTGGCACTCTCGCTGCAGGAAACGCTTGGCAACATCCTCGGCGGTGTCGCACTGCAACTGGATGATTCCATCCGGGTCGGCGACTGGATTCAGGTCGGCGACCTGATCGGACGCGTCGTCGATATTCGCTGGCGCTCCATCTCCATTGAGACGCGCAACTGGGAAACGGTGGTGTTTCCGAACAGCATGTTGACCAAACGGGAATTTGCCATTCTTGGCCGGCGCACCGGCGAGCCGAACCAGTGGCGCCGCTGGGTCTGGTTCAGCATCGGGCTGGACCATTCCCCTCGACGGGTCATGCGGGTCATCGAGGAGGCACTGGCACGTGCCAATGTACCGAATGTCGCGCAAGTGCCGCGCCCGAACTGCGTTACCATGGATATCAATGACAGTGTGATCCGGTACGCGGTTCGCTACTGGCTTACCGATCTGCACGTGGATGATCCAACTGACTCCGCCATGCGCAGCCGGATTTTCGCCGCACTGAAACGTGCTGGCATTCCGCTCGCGTATCCGGCGCAGAACCTGCACGTCATCAATGAGGATGAGCAAAAGGAAGAGCGCCAGCGACTGCGAACCATCGACGAACGGGTACAGCTACTGCGTGGCGTACTGCTGTTCCGCAGCTTGGATGCAGAGGAATTGCGCAAGCTCGCCGAGCAGTTGCACTACACACCCTTTGTCGCTGATGACGTCGTCACCCGGCAGGGCGCCATCGCCCACTGGTTATACATCCTTGTCGACGGCAGCGTTGATGTGGTGCTGGAGTCGGGAGAGGGGCATCGACGCAAGCTGGCTCGACTCGAACCGGGCCGTGATGACAGCTACTTTGGAGAAATGGGACTACTGACCGGTGCCGCACGCTCCGCCAGTGTCGTGGCAGTCACAGATGTTGAATGTTACCGACTGTCGCGCGAAGGCTTTGAATCCGTCCTACGAGAACGCCCTGCAATCGCAGAAGAAATTTCCGCAATCATTGCTGAGCGCCAGGCTGACCTGGCCATTGCCCATGAACAACTCAACGAAGCCGCGCACGAGGCGCTGACCCGAAACCGCGAACGGGAAATTCTGCGCAGCATTCGCCGTTTCTTCCGGCTGGAAGGCTGATTCGTCAGGGAAAGGTAAAACGGTATCAGAGGAGATTGGCTTCGTCATGAATCTGAGCATTGCATGTGTCGCACTGGTCGTCGTTCTGGCGACGTTCGGGCTGCACTATCTGACGCTTTCCCAGCTGTCTCGCTCGCTGCATCATCACGGACACAAGCCACTGGCCATGCTCGGCTACATCATACTGCTGTTCGGTGCCCACCTGATCGAGATCGCTCTGTATGCCGGCGCATACGCGTTTCTCGCAAAAATATTCGGCGAACCACTGGTGAGCGGTGAAGCACTCAGCGAGGGCGTCGATTATTTCTATTTTTCCATCGTCAATTACACCTCTCTGGGCTATGGCGACCTGTATCCACATCGCCCATTCCGCGTGATTGCCGGAATCGAAGCCCTGAATGGCCTGATGCTGATCACATGGTCCGCCTCCTTCACGTTTCTTGCCATGAGCCGGCTCTGGCGCTAGATCCCCGCATTCTCTCAGACCCTGCCCCCCCGGCCACCCGCACCGACTATGCTGGATACTCCAGTATTCCGAGGTGTGCAGCATGAACGACAAACTCATTCGGGCCGGTTTCGTTGCGGGCGGTCTGGTCAATATTGTGGGTATCCTGATCGTCACCCATGGCATGACCAGTAACACCATTGCCACTGCCGACCCCACCGTCTTCTCCACATTTGGCATCCTCAGCATCATGCTGTGGGGTCTGGCCTATCTCGCAACCGCGCCGATCGCCCATACGAACGTCCTCCTGCCGGCGGTTTTTGCGCTGGAGAAACTCGCCTACACCGTCAACTGGATTCTTTGGATCCGCGTGCATTCCGCAGAATTGGAAGCCATTTCAAATCAGGACTTCCTGGGTGGCTTCTTCCTGGGGGGATATGGTGTCAATGATGCGTTGTTCGGCATTTTTTTTGCGGCGATCGCCTTTCGCAACTGGCAACAGGCGCAAAACTCCTGACGGCATCGCGATGAGCGGATCGTGAGGAACCCTCTCTCCAGCAGGATCCTGCCCGCACTGCTTGTTCCGCTGTTCGACGGCCGCCTTTCCGTGACGGAGGCAGATCGGACCGGACTATGTGGTGAGTTTGCGCAGGCAGCGGCGAGAATGTACCAGCACAGTGGCGCGCTGGAGCAGGCAGAACGTAAGGCGCTGCATGAAGTTCCGCCGGCCACACCAGACCCGCTGAGCGAGCGACGCGTCCGGATCACCGCCCCGCGCCAGAAACCGGAGCAGGAGCAAGCGGAACTGGCTTCGTCGGGGGGACTGCACTGGCTGGCAGAGCCGGCTTTGGCATTATCGCCCACACGCCCACACACTGCCTCCGAAGACGCCCTGCTGCGCGCCAGCGAAATCGCGTCCCGCAGAACTGGTGTTGTTTTCCGCCTGACCAGCCGCGTCCAGCGGAGAACCCGGGGACATCATCCGATGGCCCCGGTTTTTTTTACACCCGCTTTTCACCGCGCGGTACAGGTCGATAACACGCCGCAACGCTGGCTCAGCACCGCAGAATACCGACGCTGACTCAATCGCGCTGGTAGAGGGAGGTAGGAATCAGCAGGGACATGGGGTGTGTCAAAATCAGCCACCCGCCTTCTCGGATTCCTGCTGCATGTAATCGAAGACCTTCTCGTACCCGAATGCCTCGACACCCTTATCAACCGCCTGCCGTACTGCGCCGACGATAGAAAGCCCGACGATGCTGACATCCACCACCTTCCAGGTACCGTCTTCAGTGCGATGAAAATAGACATCGTTGCCAAACGTGTTGAAGGCGTCCACCTTGACGTGCACCCGCGCGCGATTGCCCTCGATCTGCGCCTTGAAGATACGAATCTTGAGATTGGTGAATGCCTTGAGCGACTGCACATAGCGTGCACGGAAGGCATCCTCCACCGCGGTGATGGCCTCCTCGGCACGCCCCATTTCCTCCAGCGTCGCCCAGTGGTTGGTAAATATCTCCCGGGTGACATGGGGATAATCGATCGTCGGCATGATTTTCTCGTTCACGAGGTCAACCAGCAGGCGGTGGCGGACATCCTCTGGTTTGCCGCGCAACCGGCGTGATGCATAGCGATATACATCGACCACGTTTTTGACCAGTGCCTCGGGGGGCAGGGTTTCCTCGGCAGATGCGGGCGGGGGCGCCAGGACACTCACCAGAGCCAGCACGGCACAACATGCCCACACCGGCAAAGCCGCCCACGCGCTGCCGGACATCCGATCAATCTGCATATTCCTGCCCTCCCGTAGAACCGCACCACGACACCTGCACGGCATCACCGCGGTTCACCCCGCAACCATTCTGCGCCCGGCTCAGTGCGCGCCCTGTCCGACTACTCGGTCAACATGCCGAGACGGCTCTGTTCCCGACGGTTCTCCTCCAGCAGGGCACGCTGATAATCTCCCTGTCGTTGCCGGTAATCGGCTGGCTTGTCCTGTGGCAAACGCCGGAACGGGGCCACAGCCTGGCCCAGAAAATCCTGCGGATAGGCCGGATTCATCAAGCCCAGCACGCCGACTTCCCGGCCAGCGGGCAGATAAAAGGTGCCAAACAGCAGATCCCAGAGAATCACGTTATTCCCGAAATTTCGATCGGATTCGGCGACCACCTTGGAGTGATGCCAGCGGTGCAGTTCTGCCGCACTCAGCAGGTAATTGAGCGGCCCGAGCCGCGTTTCGATGTTGGCGTGCTGGAAAAGACCATGAATCTGCACAAACGCCGCACTCAGTGCGATGACCTTCGGATCCACACCGATCAGAAACAGCACGCCGACCTCAATCGCGTTCAGCACCAGCCAGTCGACAAAATGAAACCTCGCCGCATTGAAGAAATACAGTCGTTTCGGGCTGTGGTGGACGGCGTGAAAACGCCACAGGAACGGCACCTTGTGACTGGCCCGGTGGAACCAGTACTCGAAGAAGTCGAGCACCAGGATGGCCAGAACCATCTGCCAGACCGGGTGCCAGTGCTGCGGCCAGAGCGACTGCACTGCCAGGCTCTGCGGAACCTGGGACAGCACGGTAATCAGGCCGACCTTCAGCAGCAGCCCGCTGCCCTCGCGGAGGGCGTAATTGAACACGATATAGACCGCATCGGTTCCCACATCGCCCTGCGACTGATTCCAGTTGCGGCGATAGGGCAGCAGGCGCTCCATGATACCGACGAACAGAAAGGCAACACTGAGTGGCAGGATCACCCAGTAGACCGGCAGCTCGCGCGCATACAGCAGATACCAGGCCGAGGTGACGCCCGCCACCATGGTCAGCGGATAGGTCACACGGGGCAGCAGGCGCCGCATCAGCCGGTTCTGAATCGCCAACCCGTCAGACATCGCGACACCCACAGCCAACAGTGAAAGTGCCCCATGTTCTCAAATCCAGGGGCACCTGCAAATCGCCCCGCACGCATGGCCCGGTGGGCACGACCCGGAGCCGCATATACTTGGCGGTACAGTTGCAGGCTGCGCCATAGCTCGAAACAAACCGCTGCCACTGCAATGACAACCCCTCGTACCACGGAGAACACACGCCTCCCATGAACGAAATCAAAGCTGCTGAACAGGACGGCTGGTCTCGACGACTGGGCGTTGCGGGGTTGATGCTGGATCTGTTCATGGTCGGACTGGCGATTTTCAGCCTCGCCCTGCTGATCTTCGACTCCATGTGGATGGTGCCGGAGGTTCGCAGCATGATGGGCTGGGTCCTGCCCATGAGCTGGCTTGATGCCTACGCGGTCGTCAACCAACATTTTTTCCGCATTGACCTCGTCATCATCTCCATTTTTCTGGCCGAATTCCTGAGTCGCTGGGCCTGGTCCGTCTGGTCCCGAACCCATGCCCGCTGGTATGCCTACCCGATCCTGCACTGGTACGACCTGCTGGGCTGCATCCCGAGCGCCGGCCTGCGCTGGCTGCGCGTATTGCGCATTTTCGCCATGTTGGTGCGCCTGCAGAATCTGGGTCTAATCGATTACACCGGCTGGCGCGTGTATCGATGGACAGCTGGTATCTACGACATTGTCATGGAGGAAATTTCCGATCGGGTCGTTTTGCGCGTCCTCAATGGTGTTCAGGACGAGATCTCCAGCAGCAACGAGCTGGAGAAGCGCATGCTGCAACAGGTAGTGATCCCGCGGCAGGCCTCCATCGCAGATGCACTCCACCAGCGGATCACGCGGATCACCCAGCACACCTACCGGGCCACCCGCGAGGATTTGCACAGCTACGTGAAGTCGGTGGTTTCACGCGCCGTGCGGGAAAATCGGGAAATCAGGACCATTGACAGGATTCCGGTCGTGGGCGGTGTCGCAAGCGATTTGCTCGATCATGCCATTACAGACATCGTCTGCCGGGTCATCGACGAGCTGGCAGATGAGATCGACGGCCCACAGTTCGAGGCATTGTTCGTGGATGTCGTCGACGGCCTGGTGGAGGGCCTGGTGGAGTCGGCAGACAGCGAAAATGACCCGTTCTCGGTGGCGATCATCGACAGCATCGAAGTGATCAAGGCTCAGGTGGCCAAGCGCCGCTGGCTGGAACCGGCCAAGCCCGCGAACGCACCCACGGCCGGTTCCCCCTGACCAGGCCCGCCGCTTGCCTGTTCAGAATATCAGGCAAATAATGCAGATTAAGCAACGAATTCAGCATACGGAAACATGCGATGACCTGGGATGATTTGCATACCATCGTCTACATGAGTGCCTGCGAAGTCCCACCGGCGCAGGACGAGTTGATCGATCTGCTGCAGCGGGCCCGTTCGAATAACCGCCGCCTGGATATCACCGGACTCCTGCTTTATCGCAACCAGCGCTTTATCCAGATTCTGGAAGGCCCCCGCCAGTCGGTGGAGACCATTTACGCCGTGATCCGCATGGATCCCATGCACGATTCCGTCACTACACTCGTCAACCTGCCCGCAGAACGCAGAATGTTTCTGGAATGGTCGATGGCCTTTGCAGAGATTTCCGATGAAATGGCGGACACCGTGCCGGGATTCAGCTTTTTTATGAAGAAAACCTATCCGCAGAGCGTCGGCAGCGAACCCACCAATGTGCTGGCCATGCTGGAGAACTTTCGCGGCATGCTGAACTAGGCATTCAGTTGCCACCATCCGGCGCATTGGCGTCGGTATTCGCCGCTGCTGGATCCAGCAGCCCCATGCGCTTGGCGCGTTTCTCCCAGTTGCGACGCGCCAGCACCTGCATGTCCTCGGTCCTGTCGAATTCGTCGACGATTTCCAGCCCCAGCAGCGTCTCGATGATGTCCTCCATGGTCAGAATGCCCGCCATGCTGCCGTACTCATCCACGACCAGCGCAATGTGCTCTTTCTCGCGCAGAAAGCGGCTGAAGAGGTCCGGCACGTGGGCATCGGTGGAGATGACGATCAGATTGCGTCGAATCTCCGAGAGTGGCGCGCTGCCCTCTCCCGCCACCATTCGGGCGAGCAGATCATCCTTGAGAATATAGCCGGTGACATGATCGCGCCGATCCCCCTCGTGCACCGGAATGCGCGAAAAACGCAGTTGCGGGTTCTCCTCATGGAACGACTGGATGGTTTGCGCTTCGTGGGCCATCTTCACCACGGTGCGCGGCGTCATGATGTC
>JBFKXW010000067.1:0-9808 GCA_041637915.1 Pseudomonadales bacterium
AGCGCCGGATATTCTGGACATAGTGCACCGGCTCGTAGCCACGTGCGTAGCCGTAGCGTGTTTTCGAGTACCACTGTTTTTTCTGCAACAGGGGCAGGCGCTGCATCACGTCGGCCCACACGTAGGGATTACCTCCCTGTTTGCGGGTAATACCCCACGCGTCCTGCAGATGCCCGTAGCCGACGTTGTAGGCGGCCAGTGCCATCCAGGTCCGGTCAGGCTCTTCGATTTCCGCCGGTAGGCGCTCGCGGATCCGGCTCAGGTAATCCGCCCCGCCAAAGATGCTTTCTCTCGGGTCCAGGCGGTTCTTGACCCCCATTTCTGCCGCAGTGATGCGGGTCAGCATCATCAGCCCCCGCACGCCGGTGGGTGATACCGCCTTCGGGTTCCAGTGCGATTCCTGGTAGCCCACCGCCGCCAGCAGGCGCCAGTCGAAGCCGAACTGTTCCGCGGCCAACTGGAACCATTCCTGGTACCTGGGCAGCCGCTTGCGCAGGTGCTGGATGAAGGTGCGGGCCCCCACGTAATTCAGTTGGTCAATGTGGGCGAAATGCAGTTCGATGAGCGCGTCCAGCTCGCCACTTTCCCGCAAGCGCGTAAAAAAATGTTCCACCTCGGTGAGCAGGGAGCGGTCCATGCTGCGACGCACCGCCCAGGCGATATCCACCGGAGGGGCGAGGGAAAAAGCTGGGCGCACGTAGGGAAAAAATGCCTGATTGACTGCCAGATCATTGGAACTCACGACGGTGTAATCAATCTCCTGGTCCTGCACCATTTTGAGCAGGTCGATGGTGGCAAGGTCATCGCGCTCCTCCCAGGTCAGGCCGGGTGTGGATGCCGCCAACTCCCGCAGGCGCTCCGCATGACTGGACCCTTTCTGTACCACCAGCGTGCCCGCTTCCAGGTCGGTCAGCTTGGCGGGCTTGGGGTTGCCGGTGCGATAGACCAGCTCGGGAGAAACGCCCATATAGGATGGTCCGAACTGGACCTCCCGCTGCCGTTCTGCCGTCACATTCAGCGCTGCGGCACCGATGTCGCCTTCGCGCAGCGCCAGCCGGCGCAGGATCTGGTGAGAATTCTTGATGACCTGAATCTCGAGCCGGACCCCTAGATACTCCGCAAAGCGCTGGGCGAGCGCATACTCGAACCCTGTCGGGCCATTGCGGTCCTCATAGTAGGTCGTGGGCGAATTGTGGGTAAGGACACGGATTTCCCCCCGCGCATGAATCCGGTCCAGTTCACTGCTGCAGCCGGCAGCGAGCAGCAACAGCCCGGCGATGGCGATGACTCCGCTGCGTCTGGCGGCCTCTCGGGAATCCATGTCGGGGGCATGCTCCTTGTCGGGGGCGCCTGACAGTTTGCAACGAAACCCGCACCCGCGGGAAGCCTCCGCAGGGGTTGATCTAGTATCATGCGCACTTCGCCCGCTCTGCCATCTGCCTGCCATGCAATTGATCCCAGGACCCAGTGCACTTTCCGCCTTTCGACGCAAGGCATTGCTGAAGCGGCTGCAGGCCGCGGGCCTGCAGGCCATTACCGGCATTGACGCCCAGTACCTGCACATTCTGGATGGTGATGTGGTCGATGATGCGCAGCAGGAGGTGCTGGATCGTCTGCTCACGTATGGCGAGCCGATGGCGTCGCCGGCCACCGGAAGCCGGACTGTTTTTGTGGCACCACGGGCCGGCACGATTTCTCCCTGGTCGAGCAAGGCGACGGACATCCTGCGCGTATGTGGCCTGCGGGGTGTGGCACGGATCGAACGCGGAATCCTGTACCACTATGCGGCTGACACCACACTGGATGCCGATGCGAAAGGGCGCCTGGCGGCGCTACTGCACGACCGCATGACCGAGGCGGTGCTGGATCGCCCCGAGCAGGCCGGCGTGCTGTTTACGCATCGGAAAGATGCGCCCGCTGCCGTGATTGAACTGGGTTCAGACCCGCTGGCTGCCCTGCAGTCTGCCAACCAGGCACTGGGGCTTGCGCTGTCACCGGATGAAATCGAGTATCTCGCGCAGCAGTATGCGCAGCTGGGGCGGGATCCGCGTGACGTCGAGCTGATGATGTTCGCGCAGGCAAACTCCGAGCATTGTCGTCACAAAATTTTCAACGCCAGCTGGACCCTGAACGGACAGCCGGCTGAGCATTCACTGTTCGCCATGATCCGCAACACGCATGCGGTGAGTCCGGACGGTGTGCTGAGTGCGTATCGCGACAACGCTGCGGTCATTGAGGGGCCGAATGCGCGGGTTCTCTTCGCCGACCCGGAAACCCGCGTGTACCTTCATCAGGAAGAGGCCGCACCCATCCTGATGAAGGTGGAAACCCACAACCATCCGACCGCGATCGCCCCGCACCCGGGGGCGGCCACCGGTTCAGGAGGCGAGATCCGCGATGAGGGTGCCACCGGTCGTGGTGCACAACCGCGCGCCGGCCTGTGCGGATTTTCGGTTTCCAATCTGCAGATACCCGGCTACCACCAGCCGTGGGAGGTGGAGTACGGCCGGCCGGATCGAATCGTTTCCGCACTCGACATCATGCTGGAAGGCCCGATCGGTGCGGCTGCCTTCAACAACGAATTCGGGCGTCCCAACCTGTGTGGCTATTTCCGCACCTTTGAACAGGCGGTGCAGGATGGCGCCAGCCAGCAGGTGCGCGGTTACCACAAGCCCATCATGATCGCGGGCGGTCTGGGTTCAGTACGCCCGCAACTGACGCAGAAAGGCGCGGTACCCGCAGATGCGCCGCTGGTGGTGCTCGGTGGTCCGGCCATGCGCATCGGACTGGGTGGTGGTGCCGCCTCCTCGATGACCGCAGGCAGTGGTGATGCAGAACTGGATTTTGCCTCCGTGCAAAGAGACAACCCGGAGCTGCAACGCCGCTGCCAGGAAGTGATCAGTACCTGCAACGCGATGGGAACCGACAGTCCGATTCTCTTCATTCATGACGTGGGTGCCGGCGGACTGTCAAATGCCATGCCGGAACTGGTCAACGATGCCGGGCTGGGTGGCTCGTTTGTGCTGCGCGATGTGCCCTGTGCGGAGAGTGGGATGTCTCCCCTGGAGATCTGGTGCAACGAATCACAGGAGCGCTATGTGCTCGCTATCGATCCGGCGGCGCTGGAGCGATTCCGCGGTATCTGTGAGCGGGAGCGTTGCCCCTGGGCTGTCATCGGCACCTCCACGGAGCATCCGCACCTGCGGGTGGAGGACGCAAGTTTTGCGGACGCCCCGGTGGATCTGCCCCTGCAGATGCTGCTCGGCAAGCCGCCCCGCATGCACCGTACGGCCCTGTCGCGGCGTCGTGAACTGCCCGTGTTCGATACCCGGGGGATCGAGCTGGAGGAGGCGGTCGAGCGGGTGTTACGGCATCCGACGGTCGCCGCGAAGGGATTTCTGATCACCATCGGCGATCGCACGGTAGGTGGCCGCAGTTGTCGCGATCAGATGGTGGGGCCATGGCAGGTGCCGGTTGCGGATGCGGCCATCACGCTGACCGACTTTGACGGCTACAGCGGCGCTGCGATGAGCATGGGCGAGCGAACCCCGCTGGCTGTGCTGGATTCTGCCGCGGCGGCACGCATGGCGGTTGCGGAGTCGGTGACCAACCTGCTCGGCGTACCGGTCGGCGAAGTCAGCAACATTCGGCTCTCGGCGAACTGGATGGCGGCCTGCGGCAGTGCAGACGAGGATGCAGATCTGTATGCCGCGGTGCAGGCAGTGGGCATGGAGTTTTGTCCGGCACTGGGCATTGCCATCCCGGTGGGCAAGGACTCGCTGTCCATGCGCACGGTCTGGCCGGATGGGGAGGGGGAGGAGCGTGCAGTCACATCTCCGGTCTCGCTGATTGTGTCGGCGTTTGCGCCGGTCGGTGATGTGCGCCTGCATCGCACGCCGCAGTTGCAAACCGTGGAGGGCAATTGCCTGGTGCTGGTGGATCTCGCAGGCGGGCGTTACCGTTTGGGTGGATCCGTGCTTGCCCAGGTGTATGCGCAGATGGGTTGCGATGCCCCGGATGTGGATGCCGGCCCGCTGGGCGGCCTGTTTACTTTGTGCCAGGAACTGCTCGCGGAGGGCGCATTGCTTGCGGTGCATGATCGCAGCGATGGTGGCCTGTTCACTACGCTGTGTGAAATGGCCTTTGCCGCGCGCTGTGGCTGGCAGGTGGAGCTCGCAAAGCTCGTCGAGACAGAGTCCGATGTGCTTCCGGCCCTGTTTGCGGAGGAAGTCGGTGCGGTGCTGCAGGTGGATCAGGCCGGGCTGGCTGCGTTACGCCAGCGCGCGGAGGCATTGGGGCTGGGGGATTGCATCCACACACTCGGCCGTGCCACAGCTTCTGAAGACTGCGTCCTCGCCCTGAATGGCCGGGAACTGTTTGGTCGTAAGCGCGCGGCGTTGCAGCAACTCTGGGCCGAGACCAGCAGCCGGATGCAGGCATTACGGGACAATCCGGCCTGCGCCGAGGAAGAATTCGCAGCCATTGCGCGGGAAGACGCCGGCATGCGGCCCTCGCTCTCCTTCGACCCGGCCGAGGACGTGGCTGCCCCGTACCTGAATCTGGGCGTGCGTCCGCGTGTCGCCATCCTGCGTGAGCAGGGCGTCAACGGCCAGGTGGAAATGGCGGCGGCTTTTCTACGGGCCGGGTTTGAGTGTGTGGATGTGCACATGAGCGAGGTGATCGCGGGGACCAGGAATCTCTCCGGTTTTCATGGCCTGGCAGCCTGCGGCGGTTTCTCGTACGGGGATGTGCTCAGTGCCGGGCAGGGTTGGGCGCGTTCCATTTTGTTCAATGACCGAGCGCGCGCGGCCTTCGAGCAGTTCTTCGCGCGGACGGACAGTTTCACGCTCGGCGTGTGCAACGGCTGCCAGATGTTATCCGGACTGAACGAACTGATTCCCGGCGCGAGTCACTGGCCGCGCTTCCTGCGCAACACCTCGGAGCAGTTCGAGGCACGGCTCTCGATGGTGGAGATCACCGAGTCGCCCTCGGTGCTTCTGCGGGGGATGCAGGGGTCGCGTCTGCCGGTTGCGGTTGCGCACGGAGAAGGGCGGGCACAGTTTGCGCCCGGCGCCCTGGAAGCTGCGCAGATGAACGCGCTCATCTGCACACGGTTTGTGGATCACAGCGGTGCGCCGACAGCGCGCTATCCGCTGAATCCCAATGGCTCTCCGGAAGGCATCACCGGTCTCACCAGCGAAGACGGGCGGGTCACGATCATGATGCCGCACCCGGAGCGGATCTTCCGCACCGTGCAGCACTCCTGGCACCCCGCGGACTGGGGCGAGGACGGGCCATGGCTGCGCATGTTCCGCAACGCCCGGGTTTGGGTTGCCGGGCATGACTGACCCCAAGCCCATGTATGCACGGCAGCTGCCGTGGGTACGGACCGTCGAGAAAGATACGGCTTATCCCATCTGCACCTGTGGCGGAACTTCCACACCACCGCGATGCGATGGTTCGAACGTGGCGGGAGATTGTGCACCGCTGGAGCATCTGGATGCACGCAAACGCCAGTTGTTTGTCTGTGGTTGCGGCCGTTCCGGCAACCTGCCGTTCTGCGACGGGTCGCACAACAAGAATGATGGCAAGTCAGCGGGTCAGTTGATCCGCGAGTTCATCCGGAATCCCTTCCAATGAGTGCTGATCGAGTTGCTGAATACAAGCTGGTCTTTTTTGTACCGGAAAACCATGCCGAGACCGTCAAGGAAGCCGTGTTTGCGGCAGGTGCCGGTGTGATTGGTGCCTATCGGAAGTGTGCCTGGCAGACACCAGGGCAGGGGCAGTTTCTCGGCGACGAAGGGAGTGATCCGGCGGTCGGCTCGGCCGGGCAACTGGAACGCGTGGAGGAACTTCGCGTCGAAACGCGCTGTCCGAAGGAAGTCGCTGGTGCCGTGGTGGCCGCGCTGATCGCTGCGCATCCATACGAGGAACCCGCCTACGATCTGTATCCCGTTGCCATCCTGCAGGATTGACCGTATGTCCACCCAGTATGAATTTCCGGACCAGAGCATTGTGCTGATGGTCAAAGCACCCCTTGCGGGCCAGGTGAAGACCCGACTGGCACCCCTGCTGGGAGAGGAGGGGGCCGCGGAATTCCTGGCCGGCGAGATCCGGCGTCTGGCGGCTTGCCTGCACGAGAGCGCTCTCGCACCGGTGGAGGTATGGGCCGGTTTGGACGCCTCCCACCCGTTGTTTACAGAACTGCGTGAAACCTATGGCTGGAGAATTCACCGGCAGCCGGAAGGCGACCTGGGTGAGCGCATGCGGGTTGCCACGAAGTTCGCCCTGCTTGAATCGAAAAGCGCGCTGTTGATCGGCGCCGATTGCCCGCAGATGGGGGAAGCCTATCTGCGCATGGCTTTGCAGGCGCTGGAGAATCGCTGTGGCGCCGTCATCGGCCCGGCGCGGGATGGTGGCTATGTGCTTTTGGGGCTACGGGAGTTCCACAGTTCGCTGTTCCAGGACATGGCCTGGAGTACGCCGGCCGTGTTGACGGAAACCAGGGCGCGGCTGCGTCAACTGGGCTGGCTCTGGCAGGAACTGCCCACCTTGCTGGACGTGGACACCCCGGAGGATTACCTCAGTCTGCATGGAGGCACCGGCAAGACGCACTGAGACCTGCCGGCGGACGACTCAGGTGAGTCGCGCATCCTCTCTCCGATTGGTGCGCTCGATCTCGTTGACCAGCATGGCGATACGCTGGCTGGTGCGTCCGTCGAGATCCCGGAACTCAATGCCGCACAGGGTGGCCCGCTGCTGGCGGTGGAAAGCAGCATGCCGCATCACCGCCCGGCATTCGAAATCCCCTTTGCCGGGCACCTGCACAAGGCAGCGGTGAAACACTTCGTTCTTCTGTGCCGGTGGGTCGAGTGGCCCGGGGACACGGATTTTCATACCGGTTGCCGAAAGGTCGAGCACCTCGGCAATCACCGGCTCGACGCGCCCGGCGGTGAACATGCGCGCCTCGGCAGACATCCCCCGGCGGATATAGACACGGAACGCATCCCGGCGCTGCATGTACACCAGTTCGCTGGGGTAGGGCACCTTGTAGATCGCCCGTCCCTCGTGTTTTCCGTGACCACTGATGACATTGTTCAGTGCGATGATCTCTACGCCCTGCAGGTTGGCGCGGATGGTGAATCGCTCCAGCGCCATGGCGTGCTGCTCACCACTCACCGGGCTGAGACTATCGAGGATAAAGAATGCATTTTCCCGGTCGGAGCGGATCACCATGCTGGCATAGAGCTGTGTCTGCCCGTCAAACGCGACAGTCAGATTGCAGCGGCGCTTGATCAGATCCTGCAGAGCACCATGAATCTCGCGGGGTGTGCGCAGGATACAGTCCCGCGGTACCTGCTCGACGATTTCGCTGACTTTCTGATGAAACTTCATCGCTCGGCCGTGTTTTTTTGATTGATTCTAACGCGCTTGCGCCGGTTCCCGTTCCATCAGGCCAGACCGGCGCGGCGCGCCTGACGCTGGAGATTCTGGACCAGACGAAAGATGTCGCGCTCTTCCTGACTCGATACCTGACGGAACTGCAGCCCGAACGTCGTGGAGGCAATGCTACTTTCTGGTTCCACGAATCGCACCTCGGCACTGATGCCGGTGACCGGGTGACCAGGCACCTCAATTTCACAGCGTTCGAAGGGTTCACCCGAGCGCACCTCCGGAACAATGCTGCCCGAGGCGCGTACCTTGCAGCCCGTCCCGGACAGGTCCAGCAGGCGGCCTTTGATTGGTCTCTCCCGGTAGCTTCCGAACAGCCGGATCGACGCACGCACCCCCGCGGGCACTTCGACGCGGAACGCGCCGCGCCGCTGGGTGTAATGCACCTCTTCCGGGTAGGCGATCTTGCTGAGCACTGCGTCGCGGTGCTTCTGTGTGCCAGCTTCCCGCAAATGCCGCAGGCTGAACTCGGCGCCCAGCACATGCGCCTCAATCAGAAACTCCCCGCCCTGCCGCAGCAAGGCGTTTCCGCTGGACGGCGTCAGTTCATCCAGCAGGAAGAGTTTCTTCTCGGCGGAGGTATCCAGCACGATGGTGTTGTAGGCGTCTGCCTGGCCATGGAAGCGGACCGCGACCGGCACTCGTTGGGTTTTCAGGGTGTGCAGCAGGCGGTGCACCTGCTCCGGTCGATTCCAGGTCTGATGCGCGCGCTCGTTGCGCGGGTCAGACGGTTTGTCGCGCTGCCTGAAGAGTGCCATGCCGGAATCTCCACGAAGACACGCAGGATGCCTGGACCAGGGCAGCCGCGCCCATCAGGCGCGCGCGATTTCACCACCTTCGTTGAGACTGCCGGTCTGGCCGGCGCGCCCATACAGGCGCGGAGCATCGACCTGACCGCGCAGGATATC
The DNA here is from genome assembly GCA_041637915.1 of Pseudomonadales bacterium. Taxonomy (GTDB): domain Bacteria; phylum Pseudomonadota; class Gammaproteobacteria; order Pseudomonadales; family JBFGWM01; genus JBFJWR01. Next base: position 8,361 of record JBFKXW010000067.1, read on the forward strand.
CAGCAGATGGCTCAGGGTCTGGCGGCTTCGGGAGATGACCCGGCCGTTCACAAGGTTTTCCCGGTGCGCTTCACGCATTGCTTCGCGCAGTTTCTCCCAGACTTCCACCAGTTCGGCATCGTTGGCGGCATTGGCCATGTCCGTGACCAGTTGCTCAAAAGCCCGGCCTTCGAAGGCGACACCGGCAGTCCGGGCCCACGACTCGCGCGCCGCAGAGGCGTGCTCCACCTGCCCGATCTGCTCGATTTTTGCCTGTGTGACCCGCTCGATGGCGTCGATATCCCGGCCGGTCAGGGCATCCCGCTCCTGTCCAAGCAGGACGACGAGCCGTTCGACGGCCCGGGTTTCGTTGCGGAGTAGTTCCTTGAGATGCGCAGAATCCCGTTCCATGGTGCGCGCTCCTTCCTGGGTAGAGGGGTTAGCTGCCGATGTTACGTTCCAGATTGACCAGCTTCGCAGCGATCCGCTCTGCGTTGATCTCAAAGCGTCCTTCGGCAATGGCCGTGCGGATTTCCTCCACACGTTGCTGGTTCACTTCAGGCAGGTCACGGATATTGGCTTCCAGCTGCTGCAGGACCTGCACAGCAGGACTCAGTTCGACGGTGTCATCGGTGCTGTTTCCGCCCGCATCCGGTCGGTTGGCGGACGGACCACGCGATGATGCTGCGTCGCCGCCGCGGCTCTGCGCGACACCGGTCTGGTTCTGATTGGGGCTGTTGATGCCCTTGAAGTCAATTGCCATGTTCTACCTGCCCTGTTCGGGACGTGCCTACTGCTCCTCTACCGTCCTTATATCGACGGCAACTTCCGGAACTTTAGCACCCATCTGCCCGAATATCTCTTTTCCCTTACAATTCAGCTCACTACGCTCAGAGTGGTACCTGGACCTGGCCGCTTCCATTGACCACCGCGGACACCACGCGCCCGGAGCGGCGGTTGCGCACCTGGATGCGTTCACCGAGTGCGCCGTCGGAAAGTGCGATGCCCTCCATTTGTACCCGTACCGTCTGATTCTCTGCAACAATCTGCACCATCTCTCCCCGCCGGATCAGTCGGGGCAGGGCAATGGCACGCGCCTCCACGACGCGGTTCATGCCCACGGGCCGTTTCACCACCATGCCGACCAATTCTGCTGGATCGGTGAAGTAGCCGCGCCCCAGCTTGCCGAGTTCCTGTTCTGTCACCATCAGGTCCGCGGGGGTAATCACCTCACCGCGCCCCAGGGGCCGCACGCTCACAACCACCTCGCGGAGCGCATGTACGCGCCCGGTGACATAGATATTCCAGGGGTAGTCGCCGCTGCATGACAGCTTGACCGCGACCCGGCCCGGGGCAATGCCCTGCGGGGGCGGTGCAATCGCCAGTTGATCACCGCAATCAGCCAGTTGCAGTCGTGGGTCGGGCGGGTCGACCTGCACCTCATAGCGGGTGTCCTCCGTGGGCCAGCC
>JBFKXW010000068.1:0-9800 GCA_041637915.1 Pseudomonadales bacterium
AAGGCGCGGCAGTTGCTGCAGCAGACCGACAAGCTGATTCGTACGGTGCCGGAAGTCGCCACGGTATTCGGCAAGATCGGACGTGCGGAGTCCGCAACCGATCCGGCGCCACTGACCATGATCGAGACCATGGTGCGCTTCAAGCCGCGTGATCAATGGCGACCCGGCATGACGATGGATAAGCTGCGTGCGGAACTGGATACTGCAATCCAGTTCCCCGGCATCACCAACCTGTGGGTGATGCCGATCCGCAACCGCATCGACATGCTGGCCACCGGCATCAAGACGCCGGTCGGCATCAAGGTGAACGGCCCCGACCTGAAGGGGATCGAGGACATCGGGCGGAAACTGGAGTCCCTGCTTCCCCGGCTGCCCGGCACGGCTTCCGTGTACTCGGAGCGCGTCGCCGGCGGGCGCTACCTGCTGGTGGATCCGGATCGCGAACAGGCAGCGCGCCACGGACTCAACATGGCGGATGTGCAGGCCGTGGTCCGCACCGCCGTGGGCGGCATGAACGTGACCGAGACCGTGGAAGGGCTGGAGAGATATCCGGTCAACCTGCGCTATCCGCAGGACTACCGGGATTCACCCGAGCGGCTGCGCCAGTTGCCCATCGTCACGTCCGGCGGGCACCACATCGCGCTGGGCGACATTGCGGATATCCGCATCGCGGATGGACCGCCGGCGATCAAAAGCGAGAACGCCCGCCTCAGCGGATGGACGTTTGTCGACATACAGGACATCGACCTGGGCACTTACGTGCGGGAAGCCCGCGATTTCGTGGCCCGGGAGCTGGACCTGCCCGGCGGGTACTCCCTGCAGTGGTCCGGACAGTACGAATACCTCGAGCGCGCCCGGGAACGTCTCACCCTGGTGGTTCCGGTCACGCTGCTGATCATCCTGATCCTGCTCTACCTGAACTTCCGCAACCTGGTGGAAGTGCTTATTATCATGGGCACCCTGCCGTTCGCGGTGATCGGCGGTCTGTGGCTGGTGTACCTGATGGATTTCCAGTTGTCCGTGGCGGTCGGGGTCGGCTTCATCGCGCTGGCCGGCGTGGCGGTCGAGATCGGCGTGCTGATGCTGGTGTACCTGGACCAGGCCGTGCGGAAGCAAAGGGCCCTGCTGGAACAGCAGGGGCAGCCCTTCACGATGGAAGCATGCCGCGTGGCTGTCATGGAGGGCGCCGGCCTGCGGGTGCGGCCCATCGTCATGACGTTCGCCGCAATCGTGGCAGGACTGGTGCCCATCATGATCGGTACAGGGACCGGCTCAGAGGTCATGCAGCGGATTGCAGCGCCGATGGTCGGCGGGATGGTGTCCACGCTGGTGCTGACGCTGGTTCTGCTGCCGGCAGTCTACCTGCTCTGGCAACGGCGGAGGCTCGCCCGGGGTTCGGAGCCGCCCCCCCGGGGTCATGCGGGAGAAACCCCTTGACTCGGTACCATGGTACAGGGTGCACCCTGCGATGGGAGGCGTTCCACTGATGCTGCACTGGTTGCTTGCGAGCTGGCGGTCCGAGCCCTTCCGTACCGCCCTGTCGATCCTGATGTTCGCTGCGGTCAGCGCCCTGATCCTGCTTTTTCAGGGCGTTCACGTCGGCGTTCTCGGCGACCTGCATGACGGGCCGGCGGCGTTGCCCGCGGACCTGGTCGGACTGGAAGCGGGTTCGGAGTTGTTCGCTCTCAGCCCGAGCAGCATTGCCCAGTTGTCGCGCCAGCGTGCAGAAGCCGTCGCCGGGGTCCGCTCCGCAGAACCGTTCGCGAAATTTCCGACCGTCGTCCGCTGGAACGGCCGCATCACGCCGGTCACTTTGTTTGCCGCGGACCGCTTCGAAAGCTGGCCCCGTGTGACTGCAGGAACCGGTATCGCAGACGCCGGAGACATGCTGGTCGATGCGGCGGTCATGCAGTTGCACGGCCTGCAGGTTGGCGATCCGGTGGATCTCTACGGCTATCAGTTCACGATTGCCGGTATCACTTCAAATACTGCCTCGCCGTTCGCGCCCTATATCGTCATCTCCTACGACGGCCTGCTCGACATGTACTTTCAATCCGACCTGCCCGTAGGGGATGGCGCCGGGGATTTTCTCTCCGGACTCTGGGTGCGGATCGAGCCGGAAGCATCGCTGGAGAGCGTGCGCGCCGCCCTGCAGCGCACCGGGCCGGAGATGCGTTGGAGCACGCCTGCCGAACTGGGTGCGGCCGATGCGGAATTTGGCGATCGCCTGCTGGGGCCTGTCCTGTACCTGTTGAACAGCATCGCTGCGCTGATCGGATTCCTGGCCATGAGCGTGTTGCGGTTTGCCGATGTGCAGGCACGGCGCCAGGAGATCGGTGTCATGCGCGCCATCGGCGCCAGGCCGGCGGGCCTGGCGGGGATGTTCGTGGTGGGCGGGATCGCACTGGCCGTGCTTGCGGCGGTTCCGGCCGTTGTGCTGGCCGTCGGTTTGGAACAGCTCGTGGAACACTGGAATCCGATGTACCAGCCACGGGTACTGGAAACCGCGGTGCTCTTGCGGGGGTTTCTCATTGTGCTGGCTGCCGCGGTCCTGGGTGGTTTGCTGGCATTGCGCACCGTGTTCCGGATCGAACCGGCCCGGGTGTTCCAAAGATGAGTGCGATGCTGGGCTGGGTTCTGCATTCGCTCTGGCACGAGCGGGTTTCCGTCCTGGCCAGTGCGCTGGGGATCGCCCTGGCCATGCTGCTGTCGCTCTACCTCGACGCCGTGTTCCGGGGCGAGGCGGACCAGATCGTGCAGTTCATCGAGCGTGCACCGGGAGAAGTGTGGATTCTGCAGGACGGCGCAAGAAACCTGCACATGAACCGCTCGGCGCTTTCCGCACAACAGATTGCCGATGTGCAACGCGTCGAGGGCGTGGCCACGGTGCGGCCGCTATTGTACCGGGACGTACTGGTAGGCCCCGACGCCACGCAGCGGATCGCCTACCTGGTGGGCATCCCTGCGGGGGCGACCGACATCGGCCCCTGGAGCCTGGCCGCAGGACAGTCTGTGCCGAAGGCCGGCGAGATTGTCATCCCCGCACCGCTGGCCCGCTCCGAAGGCCTCGAACTGGGAGACACGATCCGTGTGGAAGGCCGGCAAATGCGCGTGGTCGGATTGAGCCGGGAAACCTTCTCCATGGCAAATCCCTTCCTGTTCGCCACCGAGACGGACGCACGTGCGCTGCTGGACCGGGACGATGGCGCCAACCTGATGCTGGTGACCCCTGCAGAAGGGCTTGACGCCACCACGCTCGCGGAACACATCCGTGCCAGCCTGGAGAACGTGCAGGTACTGACCCGAGCGGAACTGGAGTCCAGCGACCGCGCACTGGCCATGCAGATGGGCGGCGCGCTCATCGGCCTGATGGCGGTGATCGGTCTGATCGTGAACCTGCTGATCGTCAGCTTCGCCGCCTTCGTGTTCCTCAGCAACCGGCAGCGTGAGATGGCCGTGTCCCGCGCCATCGGGGCCCCACCCTGGATGCTGGTCGGTTCGGCCATCCTGTTCTGCCTGGCACTCTCGCTGTTCGGCTGCCTGCTTGCGGGCGCAGCGATCCCGGCCAGCAGTTACGCGCTGGGCCGCTGGGTGCCCGAGGTCGCCGTGCGCTTCTCAGCGGAGGTCTTCCTGCAGACAGCTGCCGGAACCCTGGCGATGTCCGCGCTGGCGGCGTTGCCGCCCGCGCTGCGGATTGTGCATGTGGATCCGGCACTGGTATTCAACGAATGAGCAAACAGGACACGCAGAAACTGGCGGCAACCGTCACCCTCAGGGCGCAGAACCTGGACAAAACGTTCGGGGTTGGGGACACGGCGGTGCATGCGGTCGACCAGGTATCCCTTGATGTGAAGCGCGGTGAACTGGTGCTGATCAAGGGGCCGTCCGGTTCGGGCAAAACCACGCTGCTCTCGATGCTCGGCGGCCTGCTGCGCCCGGACCACGGAACGGTAGAGGTGGAGGGCCATGCACTCACGGGGTTGCCCGAGGCAGAACTGGCGGAGCTGCGCGCCCGGCGGATCGGTTTCGTGTTCCAGGCCTACAACCTGCTGAGCGCGCTTTCCGTGGAGGACAACATCCTCTTTCCGGCCCGCCTGGTCAGGACACCGCTCGCCGAGGCGCGGGAACGGGCCGGACAGTTGCTGGAGCGCCTGCAACTGACGCACCGGCGGCGTGCCAAGCCGGCGCAGCTGTCCGGCGGCGAGCGCCAGCGGGTGGCCGTGGCACGAGCCCTGGTGAACGACCCACCCCTGATCCTGGCCGATGAGCCCACCGGCAACCTCGATTCACAGCGCGGGCAGGAAGTCGCCATGCTCCTGCATGAAATCGCCCGTGAGGACGGTCGCGCGGTCGTCATCGTCACGCACGACCCCCGCATCGAGGACATCGCCGATCACGTGCTCTGGCTGGAAGACGGCAAACTGCGTGACCGAAAGGAGGAGGCCCACGACTGGGCCCGGGATCCGGTCTGCAACATGCGCGTGGACCGCTGGACCGCGACGGAGCGATGCGACTTTGAAGGTCGGGAGTACTTCTTCTGTTCGTCTCGATGCCGGGAGCGCTTCCGCAGCGCACCGCAGCAGTATGTGCGGCCTGGACAGTAACCGAACGACTGTGGGGGCGAAACCATGCAACACAACGAAGGAAAATGCGGCGAGGGGAAATGCGGTGAGGGTCATTGCGGCCACGGCCAACGCCCATCGCCTGCCACCCAGGAGAACCGGGGCAATCTGCGCCTCCTGATCGAGGGCATGTCCTGCGCAAGCTGCGTCGGGAAGGTGGAAGCCGCGCTGCAGCAGGTTTCGGGCGTCCAGCATGCCGAGGTCAACCTCGCCGACCGCAGCGCCTCCGTTGCAGGCTCGGCAGACATCAGCGCGCTCACCGACGCCGTCGCCGCGGCGGGTTACGCCGCCAGGCCCGCCGATCAGGCAGGCGACGAAATGGCCGAGCGCGAAGCGGCCGACCTCGCCTACTACCGCAAGCTCATGCGGGATACGGCGATTGCGCTGTCGCTGGGTGTGCCCCTGATGCTGTACGGGCTGTTCATCGGGGAGATGACGATCACCACGAGCACAGAGCGTTATGCCTGGCTGGTCGTGGGCCTGTTCACGGCGGCAGTGATGTACTTTTCCGGCAGGCATTTCTATGTCGGCGCCTGGAAATCCTTCCGGAACCACAGCGCCAACATGGACACGCTGATCGCGCTCGGAACCGGTGCCGCCTGGCTGTACTCGATGGTGGTCGTACTGGTCCCCGGGGCGGTTCCTGAAATGGCGCGTCACGTCTATTTCGAGGCCACCGCGATGATCATCGGCCTGATCGACCTCGGTCTCGCCCTGGAACTGCGCGCCCGCGGGCGCACATCGGAAGCGATCCGGCGACTGATCGGCCTGCAGGCGAAAACGGCGCGGGTGATCCGGAACGGCGAGGAAACCGACATTCCGATTGAGGCGGTAAGGCTGGAAGACCGCGTCCGGGTGCGGCCCGGGGAGAAGGTTGCGGTGGACGGCATCGTGCTGGAAGGACACACCAGCATGGACGAATCGATGCTGACCGGCGAGCCGATGCCAGTGAAAAAACAGGAAGGGGACGAAGTGGTGGCTGGCACCATCAACAAGTCCGGCACGATCGTGTTCCGCGCCACCCGGGTCGGCACGGACACAGCGCTCGCCCGCATCATCAAGATGGTCCGGCAGGCGCAGAATTCCAAGCCACCCATTGGCCGGCTGGCCGACGTGATATCCGGGTACTTTGTACCCATCGTGATGATCATCGCCGTGCTCAGTGCGCTCGCCTGGCTGAACTTCGGGCCGCCGCCTGCCGTGGCCTTTGCATTGGTATCGGCCACCACCGTGCTGATCATCGCCTGTCCCTGTGCACTGGGCCTGGCCACGCCGATGTCGGTGATGGTCGGAGTCGGCAAGGCTGCTGAACATGGCGTGCTCATCCGCAATGGGCAGGCCCTGCAGACCGCCAGTCGGATCACAGTCATGGTGCTCGACAAGACCGGCACCATCACGGAGGGTGCGCCGAGGGTCACCGAGGTGCTCACTTTCCATGATTTCCCGGAGACCGACGCCCTGTCACTGGCTGCCGGGCTGGAAGCGGGCTCAGAGCACCCGCTTGCCGAGGCGGTCGTGCAATCGGCACGGGACCGCAACCTGTCGGTTCCTTCCGTCGAAGACTTCGAGTCCATCGCCGGGCATGGTGTGCGCGGAGTGGTCGATGGCAGGCAGGTGCTGTTCGGCAACCGCAAGCTGATGGAAGACCAGCAGGTGGATGTCTCGACGGCCGTCGCGGCAGCACAGCAACTCGCAGCACAGGCCCGCACGCCCGTGTATTTCGCGGTGGAGGGCATGCTGGCCGCGATTATAGCGGTCGCCGACCCGATCAAGCCTGACTCCATCGAAGCCATCAGGCGCCTGCAGAAAAATGACATACGCGTCTACATGCTCACGGGGGACAATGCGGCCACCGCAGCAGCGGTCGCGAAGAAAGTGGGCATTCAGGATTTCTTCGCCGAAGTGTTGCCCGAAGAAAAGTCGAACAAGATCGCGGAACTGCAACATGCCGGAGAAGTCGTCGGCATGACCGGGGACGGCATCAATGATGCGCCGGCACTGGCGCTTGCTGATGTCGGGTTCGCCATCGGCACTGGCACCGACGTGGCCATGGAGAGCGCGGATGTCACGCTGATGCGCGGCTCACTGCACGGCCTTGCTGACGCCATTGCCATTAGCAAGGCCACCTTGCGAAACATCTTCCAGAACCTGTTCGGCGCGTTCTTCTACAACGTGCTGGGCGTACCGGTGGCAGCAGGCGTCCTGTTCCCGCTCACCGGCATGCTGCTGAGCCCGATTGTTGCTGGCGCCGCCATGGCGTTCTCTTCGGTGACCGTGGTGACCAATGCCAACCGTTTGCGGCTGTTCAAAGTGGAGGCGCACTGACCATGTGGATCATTAATACGCTCGGACTGCTACTGATCGCAGCCATCGTCTGGTGGTTCTGGCTCTACAAGCCGCGCGACGTTGCCACTTCCGCAGGCGGGGTTGTGGAAATCGTCGTCGAGAATGGTGTGTACGTGCCGGCACGGGTGGAGATTCCACTCGGCCGCCCTACAACGCTTCGTTTTTTGCGCAAGGATTCCTCCCCCTGTGCGGCCACGGTGGTTTTTAGTGAGTTCGACATCAGCGAGGAACTGCCTGCCAACCGGCCCAAGGATGTCGTGGTGAATCCCGGGCGAACCGGATCTTTCCCGTTCACCTGCCAGATGCAGATGTACCGCGGAGAACTTCGGGTGGTCGAACAGAAATCCAACCTGGAGGAATGAGAGATGTCAGCACACAGAAACTTCTGGTCTTCATCAAGCGGGATGATTGCGCTCTGCATGATTGCCGTCATCGGGTACTTCCTGTTGATGGAACACCGCGACCATCTTTTTCAGGCCCTGCCCTACCTGATCCTCCTGGCCTGTCCTCTAATGCACGTATTCATGCATGGTTCGCACAGCCATGGTGGTCACGCGCATGGGCGGAACGAACATTCAGGTCAAACAGACCAGGAGAAGGACTCGGAAGAAGCTGCATACCGGCGAGGCCTTGAGGAGGGCCGCCGCATCGAACGGAAACGCAGCAATCACGAGGACAGGGGGTGAAAGGTGCACGGTGAATCCACATACGGACTCTGGACGCTGGTGTTTCTGAACTCGGCGATTTTTATTTTCTTTGCATTCAGCTTTACCAAGCCGCGGACCAAAACCGACTGGCGCAGCCTGGGCGCATTTTCCGCCTTCATCGTCGCGTTGTTCACCGAGATGTACGGTTTTCCGCTGACCATTTACTTCCTGTCCGGCTGGCTGACAGAGCACTATCCGGGTATCGACTTCCTGGCGCACGAGAACGGCCATTTGCTGCACACGCTGCTCGGGTTCGAGGGCGATCCGCATTTCGACCCGTTGCACATGGCCAGCAACATCCTGATCGTTGTCGGCTTCTTCGTGCTTGCATCCGCATGGAACGTGCTGTATGCGGCGCAGAAGACGGGCACGCTGGCGACCACCGGCTGGTACGCCCGTTGCCGGCATCCGCAGTATCTCGCCTTTATTATCATCATGTTCGGATTCCTCCTGCAGTGGCCGACCATTCCGACCGTGGTGATGTTCCCTATCCTTGTCTGGGTTTATGTCCGACTGTCCAGGCATGAGGAAGAGATTGCACTGCGGGAGTTCGGCGACCAGTACCGGAACTACAAGCAGGTCACGCCGGCCTGGATTCCGGATTTCAGCAGGACGCCCACGAACGCAACCTGAGGAGGCTCATATGAAGCACGTACCGAAAAGCATCAATCGGCGGTTTGTATTTCTTGCGCTGACTGGCACGCTGGCCGTTCCGTTTTCAGCCGAAGCACATGATCCCAAGGAGCATTTGAAAGATGCCGAGTCGCCGAACTGTGCCGCCATGCGGAATATGGAGCACGGGAAGATGGATGCCAACGATCCGGTCATGCAGGCGATGGTGAAACAGTGCATGGATGAATTGCATCATGACGACGAGCATGGCGATGCTTCAGGCCACGGAGATCCAACGGAAGCGGAAGATTCCAGCGATCGGCATTCTGATCATCAGCTTTGAGAAACGATCTCTGGAAACCTCGCAAGGGGAGGATCATGGCGTTCATCAGGCATCTGCTCATTTTCAGCATTGTTGGACTGACGGGCGGTGGCTTGTTCATTTACTCGGGCGTCTACCCCGTCGGCGCCGACGTGCCGCACAACAGGTTCACGTACTGGCTTTTGGAAACCCTGCGCGAGCAGTCCGTTGCACGCGCAGCCACTGGCATCCGGATTCCCGCGAATCTGGACACGTCCGATCGACTACTGGCCGGCGGCGCCGACTACAACGACATGTGTGCAGGTTGTCATTTGAAACCCGGCCAGAAGGAAAGTGACTTCACGATCGGACTGTATCCATCACCACCGAACCTGGCCAAGACGGCCGACGCCCACGGGAACGAACAGGGCGGCAAGGCGGAAATGCAGGAGGAAGCCATCCGACGTCAGTTCTGGGTAATCAAGCATGGCATCAAGGCCTCGGGCATGCCGGCATGGGGGCCAACGCATGATGACGAGCGAATATGGAACATGGTTGCTTTCCTGCAACGGCTGCCTTCCCTTTCGGAGGTTCAGTACCAGATACTGACCGCCCGGCGGGGCAAGACCGAATCACATGGCCACTGACGGGTGTCTTGGACTGCCGGGGAGACCCGATGGCAGGAAGGCGCCAGGCGCAACGAATTGCTGGCGGCGCCGGCCCCGATGTTCGCTCGCCATCACGCGGAAGACCTATTGCCGCCACCACGCTGCCTGACGCGAAGGATCAGCGTCGTCCCAGGCTGAGCAGATCCTGCGCGTTCCTGACCAAATCCATGATTCGCAGATCTTTCAGCGCATCCCGTTCCAGGATCCTGCGCGCGATCCGGATCACCCGTTCATCGGCCTCCTCGAAACTGCCCGAGTCCACCGGTGGCGCGGGAAAGTATTCCAGCACGAGTTGGTACGCTTTGGCTTTTTCCTCTCCGACGATCTCGCGCGCGATAAACAGCGCCATGTCAATGCCGGCGGAAACCCCCTGCGAGGTCACGATCCTGCCCGCCCGCACATGCCGCCGTGCGACGGGCGTCCGCCCCGGACAGGCGGCTCAGCACTTCGTAGGGGCCGACACAGTCGAGAGCGGTCATGCCGTTGTAGAGGTAGATGACGATATTCAATGAAGGTTCCTCCGCAGATTGCCGGTTCCGCGGGG
>JBFKXW010000069.1:0-9664 GCA_041637915.1 Pseudomonadales bacterium
GCCATTGTCCGTCATTGCGGACCGCGCGGCCGCCTGCCTCGCCGATTTCGTTTTCGGCGCCAACCGCGAGGGGGAACACCTGACCGGCGTGAACTGGGGACGGGACGCAGGCTACCTGCGCGTGGAAGACCTTCGCAACGTTGTACCCGGCGACCCCAGTCCGGACGGCGAGGGTGTTCTGGATCTCTGCCGCGGCATTGAGGTCGGGCACATCTTCCAGCTCGGCACCAAGTATAGCGAGGCCATGCATTGCACCGTGCTGGGCGAAGATGGCCGGGAGCAGGTGATGACCATGGGGTGCTACGGCATCGGCGTCTCGCGCGTTGTCGCCGCAGCGATTGAGCAGAACCATGACGACGCCGGCATCATCTGGCCGACGGCAATTGCCCCCTTCGAGGTGGCGCTGGTCCCACTCATGGCGCACAAATCCGAACTGGTGCGCAACACCGCCGAGGAGCTTTACACAGCGCTGCTGGGTGCCGGTTTTGATGTGCTGATGGATGACCGCGGTGAGCGCCCGGGCGTGAAATTCGCTGACCTGGAGTTGATCGGCATCCCGCACCGACTGGTGATCAGTGAGCGTGGGCTGAAGGGCGGCTCCCTGGAGTACAAGGCGCGCGGCACCGAAGGAACCGAGGATGTCCCGGTCGGCAATGCTGTGGCCTTCCTGCAGGAACGATTGCGCTGATATTCGATCCAAGGACAACCATGCGTGCGCTCCTGATCGCCCTGCTCCTGTGCACTGCCCTGCCGGCAGCGGCGCAGCAGTACGACCGGGAACTGGCGGAGCGGTTGCGCGACGCCGCGGAAGATGAATACGGGTTCATTGATGAGTTTGAGGCGGAAGTCTGGGTGCTCGACAACTCCACCCGCATGGAGCGTTACGTCAAGGACAGCATGGAAAGGCTGCACATCGTCCGGGGTGTTCACCGGGAAGCCCGCCGCGCCGGGCTGCTGCCGGAACTGGTGCTCGCGCTGATCCATACCGAAAGTCTGTTCGACCGTTACGCCGTGTCACGGGCCGGTGCGCAGGGCCTCATGCAGGTGATGCCATTCTGGAAGAAAGAGATCGGCCGCGAGGACGACAGCCTGATCGATATTGATACCAACCTGCGCTACGGCTGCACGATCCTGCGCTTCTACCTGGATCGGGAAAAAGGCGACGTTGTAAAAGCCCTGGCACGCTACAACGGCAGCGTCGGCAAAACCTGGTACCCGAAACGGGTATTGCGCGCGTGGGATAAATACTGGGAATAGCCTGCCGCACAGAAAGGATGCACCGTCCGCAGCAGCATGCGACGCGCGGCGGGCGGATTCCACCCCGAAGGCAGGCGCCGCTCCTGCATTATTGCCATGGGAAATGCCCGCTGTTCTCTATACTGTGCGCAGGCTACCCGCACCCTGGAAACCATGCATGAACGACCGCCTCGCCTCCCTGCTCGTACAATTCCGCTGGCCGCTGGCCGCGTTCTCGGTACTGCTCGCCGGTGCGCTATTTTTCGGGGCGAAGAATCTCTATTTCGACAGCAACTACGAGATCTTCTTCGAGGATGACAATCCTCAACTGGTCGCACACAAGTTCATCGAAGACACCTTCACCAAGGCGGACAACGTTGCCTTCATCCTCGCCCCCGCCAATGGCGACGTGTTCACCCGCGACACGCTGGAAGTCATCGAGTGGCTGACGGAGGAGGGTTGGAAGTTTCCATATTCGTTGCGGGTGGACTCCATCTCCAATCATCAGCACACCGAAGCGATCGAGGATGACCTCAACGTCGCCAATCTCTATGAAGATGCACAGTCACTCAGCGACGAAGACATCCAGCGCATTCGCGCCATCGCGCTCCGGGAACCCACGCTGGTCAACAGCCTGATCTCAGCAAAGGGGGATGCAACGGTCATTAATATCCGTACCGAGGTGCCGCCCGGCGAAACCGGCAGGGCGACCTACGCGGTCACCAACCTCGCCTTTGAGTTGCGCGAGAAGATCCAGCAAAAGCACCCGGACCTGGAAATCCATATCTACGGCGTGCTGCCCATCAATTACTGGTTCGACTGGCTGGCTATTCAGGACTCCTCGACCCTGATGCCCATCATGTTCGTGACGGTGCTGATCTTCCTCTGGATTCTGCTGCGCTCCATACCGGCAGTCATAGGCATTGTGGTGGTCATCGTCCTGTCGGTGCTGAGCACAATGGGCTTCACCGGCTGGATCGGTTTCGCGCTGAATCAGGTCAATATCTCCGCACCGGTCATCATCCTCACGCTGTCGGTGGCGGATGGTGTCCACCTGCTCTCCATCTATCTGCGGAACGTCGCCGAGGGCCACGAGAAGATCGACGCCATGGTGGAGAGCATGAAGCTGAATCTGCAGCCGGTGTTGCTGACCAGTGTCACCACCGCGATCGGATTTGCGAGTGCCAATTTCAGTGATTCCCCACCCTTCGCGGAACTCGGGACCATCTCCGCGTTCGGCGTGATGGCCGCGTTCTGGTTCAGCATCGCATTGCTCCCGGCCCTGATCCTGGCGTTCCCGACACCTCGCAAGGCAATCCCGCCACTGGGCGGGGAACTGATGACGCGACTCGGCCAGTGGGTCAGCAGCCGGCCGACCCCGATCTTCTGGTGCTCGCTGGTTTTCGTTGTCTTCGTGGTTTCATTCCTGCCACGCAATGAACTCACGGACAACACCAAAACCTACTTCCACAAGAGCCTGGAGTTTCGCCAGGCGATGGATTTTGTCGATGAGCGTCTCTCCGGTGCGGACTCCATCAACTATGCACTGGACTGCGGCGAACCCAACTGCATCAACGAGCCGTTGTTCCTGCGCCAGGTGGATGCATTCGCCAAGTGGTACCTCTCGCAGCCGGAAGTGGCGTACGTGGGCAGCTTCACGAATGTCATGAAGCGGCTCAACAAGAACATGCATGGGGATGATCCAAACTACTACCGATTGCCCGAATCGCGCCCCCTCGCCTCCCAATACCTGCTGCTGTACGAGATGTCACTGCCCTTCGGACTGGACCTGGCGACCCAGATCAATACCGCCAAGTCTGCTTTGCGAATCTCGGTGCTGATCCAGAACCAGAACGCCAAACAGCTCATCGCACTGGAGGAACGCGCGCAGGAATGGATGGAGAGGAACATTCCGCACCTGCAAACCGACGGTTCAAGCGTTTCGCTGATGTTCGCGCACATCGGGAACCGTAATATCGACAGCATGATGACCGGCTCCATCATCGCCCTGATCCTGATCTCGCTGACCTTGATCCTGGCGCTGAAATCGCTCAAGTACGGACTGATCTCGATTATCCCGAACGCCTTTCCGGCTGCCATGGCCTTCGGTTTCTGGGGCATGTTTGTGGCTGAAGTGAACCTGGCAGTCGCCGTGGTGTTCAGCATCAGCCTCGGGATCGTGGTGGACGATACCGTGCATTTCCTCAGCAAGTACATGCGTGCCATCCGCAACGGCACCAGCGCGCGGGGTGCGGTTGAGTACGCGTTCCGTACCGTGGGCAGCCCGCTGTTGACGACTTCCATCGTGCTCGCCACTGGATTCTTCATCCTGGCCACGTCACCGTTCATGGTGAATGCCCTGATGGGTTTGATGGTGGGCATGACCATCGTCATTGCATTGGTGTTCGACCTGCTGTTCCTGCCGGCGCTCTTGCTGAAAATCGACCACTGGACCGCCGGTGCGCGGGGTGACCACGCAGAGGATGACATCGTCGAGACACAGATCCTGCGCAGCCGCAGCAGCCGCATCGGCTGAGCAATGTCAGCAGTATGTTGTACCGTGCGGGCTGTGTCGGCAGCGACCGGAGGCGATTGCCCCTGACAGGAACGCGACCGGATGGAAATCTGAACGCCCGGTTTCCGGTCATCCGGTCCGGAAACCGAAGATTTCCCGCCAGGGAACCTCTTCAATTTCAACGCTGTCGACGCGGGCCGCCGGCGGTCCCTTGTACAGCCAGGCAACCACGGCACGGACATCGGACTCCTCACCACACAGCAACACCTCCACCCGGCCATCCGGCAGGTTGTGTGCCCAGCCTGTGACGTTCCGTGCACGGGCCTCTTTGCTGGTTGCTCCGCGATACCAGACTTTCTGGACACGGCCGCTGATAAATCCATGCACGCAGATACTGCCCATCAGCTGCCCGCCGTTTCCGATGCCAGAATCTCCTCCAATGCCTCTGCCGACTGCGGACCGAGCAAGGTGCCACGCAAACGCCCGTCCGGGCCGATCACATAGGTCGTGGGCATTACTTCGGGGTGCGCGCCTTCCAGTAATCGGACAGGCGCCACTGTCAGTACCGGAAACTGGATACCCAGCGACCTCGACAGATTGCGCAGTTTTTCCGGCGGAGGCGCATCATAGTTCACACCGAACACCTCGGCACGCCGGCCCGTGTGTTGCGCATGAAACCGGTTCAGCTCCGGAATTTCCTCCAGACAGGGTTTGCACCAGTCGGCCCAGTAATTGATGAAAATCCAGCGCCCGGCATAGTCCCCGACACGGGTGGGCGGTCCCTGAAGGGGCACGAAATCAGGCGTAAACGCAACGTCGCAGCCGTTCAACAACAGAACGCTGAGAAGAATCCCAAATGCACGCGAGCGCAGGATCATGGATCAGAGGTGGCAAGCTTCACAACACGGTTCTGTTCCGCCCGCTGGAACAGCGCGGTCATGGTGCCGCTCATTCGTTCCTGGGCCGTACGGTCCAGCTCCACCAGTTGTTTACGGACTTCGGGGTACCAACCGAAATGCAGCTGCAGTTGCGGATCGAGCTGCGATTCGGCCGGCGTGGGCCAGGGCAGCATGCGCAGCAGTGCGTGCACACTCAACTGGCTGAGGTCGCGGGTGAGGACAAAGTCATCTTCGTCCGTGCGACGGATCACGTTGGCATCCAACAGGGCATTGGCATACTGGTCGAACGCGTCCTGCGTGAGGCCGTAGACACTCCCCAGCAACTCCTCTTCACCGCAGGGCTGCCCCTGCTTCTGCAGACGCCAGAAGTGTTCGATCACGGCAAGGCAACCAATAAACGGAGGGTACGGCGCCCGCACCTCGAAACGGCGGTACACCGAGATGCTGCGCACCAGCACCGCGCCAAACAGGATAATCAGCCACGCGGTGTAGACCCAGATGAGAAAAATTGGCACGGCCGCGAAGGCCCCGTAGATCACCCGATAGGTTGGGAAATTGATCACGAACCACTGGAACCCTTCCTTCGCGATCTCAAATGCGATCGAGACCATCAGGGCACCGATAAGCGCATGCAGAACCGGCACCCGGGTATTGGGCACAGTGGCGAACAACAGGGTGAAGGCGACCAGACTGAGTACCGTTGGCAGCACCATGATGACCTGCTGCTTGAGCCCGAAGCCCTGCCCTGCCTCCGCCATGATCGGCATGGTCCAGAGATAGGAACTCAACACGAAAGCCAGGCCGACCAGCAATGGACCCAGGCTCAGCACCGCCCAGTACAACAAGAAACTGGACACGCCCCGACGCGGCTCGGCCACCCGCCAGATGTTGTTGAACGCGCGCTCCACGTTGTAGAGCATCATCAGGGCAGTCGCGAAGAGAAAGGCCACGCCGAGCGTGGTCAGTTTGCGCGCCTGCTGGGCAAAAGACTCCAGATGCTGGGACACATTCTCAGCACTGCCCGGCAGCATGTTGCGATGAATGAATTCGCGCAGCACCTCACCGGCACCCGCAAACTCGGGCACCAGCGCCAGTACGGAGTAGGTCACCGTCAGCATCGGAACGACGGCGAACAGCGTCGTGAAGGTCAGGGAAGCTGCGTGACTGAAACACTGGTCCTTCTGAAAGCGAAAGATCAGAAAACGCAGGAATCGGTAGCCATTGCGTAACTCGGAACCGGCGTCCACCCCGGGTGTACCTCCACTCTGGCGCGGTGCAGGCGCTTCCGGCACCTGCCCGCCTGCCGCTACAATCCCCCTCCTTCACGGACGGGAAATACGCCATGCCTTCGGTAACCATATATCACAATCCACGCTGTACCAAATCCAGGCAGACGCTGGAACTGCTTCGGAATCAGGGGCTTGAGCCGGAAATCATCCTGTATCTGGAGGATGCGCCGAGCCAGGCACAGTTGGCCGAACTGTTGCGCCAGCTAGGGATGAAAGCCCGCGAACTGCTCCGCAAGGGCGAGCAGGTCTACAAGGACCTTGGCCTGAAAGACCCGGCGCGGACCGAGCAGCAACTGATTGAAGCCATGGCGGAGAACCCGATACTGATCGAACGGCCGATCGTGGTCGCCAACGGGCGCGCCGCGCTGGGCCGTCCGCCCGAGAACGTGCTGGATATCCTGTGATGGCCGGGCGCCCCCCTTACGTGTTGGTGCTGTATTACAGTTTGCATGGCTCTGTCCGCAGTCTCGCTGAGCACGTGGCGCTGGGTGTGGATGGCGTCGCAGGTATGGAATCGCGCGTCCGGACGGTACCCCGGGTATCGACGACCTGTGAAGCTACGGAACCGGATCTCCCGGCCAGCGGTGCACCCTTCTGCACCTCCGAAGACCTGCGGAATTGCAGTGCGCTGGCACTGGGCAGTCCCACCCGGTTCGGGAACATGGCGGCACCGATGAAGTATTTTATCGATGGCACCAGCGACCTGTGGCTGTCCGGCGCGCTGTCTGGTAAACCCGCCGGCGTATTTTCTGCCAGTGGCACGCTGCACGGCGGACAGGAATCCACCCTGCTTAGCATGATGCTGCCGCTGTTCCATCACGGGATGCTGATCACCGGCATTCCACCAACAGAGCGAGCCCTGGCCACCACCCAGGGAGGCGGCACACCCTATGGTGCCACCCGGGTCAGCGGCGTGAACGGCAAACGCCCGGAATCTGCCGAAGAGAAGCAACTCGCCGTGGCACTCGGGCAGCGGCTCGCAGCACTGGCGCTGACACTTTCAGGAATTGGAACTGTATGAAGGAGGACGAGGCCGCGATCATCCGCCGTGCAGCAGCGCTGGACTGGACACCCAGCCCGGATGGTGCGGTGGAACGCAAACGATATCTGCATGTCGGAGCACCTGAATCCGGGGTGGTGACCTCACTGGTCCGCTATCGTCCCGGGGCACGCTTTCCCCGCCACCCGCACCCGGACGGCGAGGAGATTCTCGTATTGGAAGGCACGTTTTCTGATCACACCGGAGATTTCCCGACCGGCGCGCACCTGCTCAACCCACAGGGTTTCTCCCATGCGCCCTGGTCCGCGCCGGGCTGCCTGTTATTCGTAAAACTGCGCCAGTATGCCGGTAGTGATCGTTCCCAACAGGTGCTGTGCACAAACCTGCTGCCGTGGCAGCGGGAGAAAGGCGGTGCAGAGCGGCTGCTGTTGCATTGCAGCAGGACGCCCCCGGAAGAGCGCCTGCTGGTCCGACAGCGGGCGGGCACCCGCTGGACGCCGGATACCGAACGCTCGGAAGTATTCGTGGTCAGTGGACGGTGGCGCTGTGGTGCGACAGAAGTGCAGGCCCATGACTGGCTCCAGGTACCGGGCGGCATGCACATGGAATGCATCAACCCGGGCACGCTGTACATCAGCAGCAGATGCACCGCATGAATGATCAACGCATGGTGCTGGATCAGCGCGTACGGGTGATGCGCATGGCGGCCGCAATGAGCTGGCTGGGGCTGATCATGCTGCTGGCCGCCCTGAGTTTCCTCACCACCCCGGCAGAGACCAACGCCTGGCACATCCTGATATTCCAGACACTGCCGCTGCTGGTTTTTGCGCCCGGGCTCCTCGCTGGCAGCCCGCGCACCCACGTCTGGCTGTGTTTTGTTGCCCTGCTGTACTTCACCCAGGGGGTCATGATGGCATTACAGCCGAGCTACCGTTTGTGGGGTGTTGGCGAGATCGTGCTTGCTGTGAGCTTGTTTATCGATGCATTCCTCTACACCCGCTGGTCCACAGATCTGCAAAAGCTGTCAAATGAATAGCCGTTTTCTGTTGAACCCCCCTGTCCGTCGGCCCAGAATAAGATGGTGGTCTTGCGACCATTCCATGGATAACATCAATTGAGGAGTGTGCAATGGAACTGAAAGGTTCTAAAACCGCCGAGAATCTGGCCGCCGCCTTCGCGGGCGAAAGCCAGGCAAACCGCCGCTATCTGTACTTTGCCGCCAAAGCAGATGTGGAAGGGGAACCCGAAGTAGCCAACCTGTTCCGCAATACTGCGGAAGGGGAAACTGGTCACGCACACGGTCACCTGGAATATCTGGAAGCCGTTGGCGACCCCGCAACCGGGCAGCCGATGGGTGCCACTGAGGCCAATCTTCGCTCTGCCGTTCATGGTGAAACCCACGAGTACACCGATATGTACCCGGGCATGGCCAAGACGGCGCGGGATGAAGGCTTCGACGAGATCGCTGACTGGTTCGAAACCCTGGCGAAGGCTGAGCGCAGCCACGCTGGCAAATTCCAGAAAGCCCTCGACAGCCTGGCTGGCTGAAGAAGCAGGACGGGTGGCCCGGACGCGGGCCGCCCGTTTTCCTTACGAAAGTCTGATGGGGCAATGGACCCGCGGTTCATTGCAGGGACCAGTACGAGCGCGAGGAGTACAGCCCGGTGACCGAGAAGAAGATTCGCGAAGGTAGTCTGGAGGCGCCCACGCGGCACCCGGTCCAGTGGAAGGAAGCTGAATTCTGGAATGAAGACGCCTTCGATAAAGAAGCGGAGCGCGTCTTTGACATTTGCCATAGCTGCCGACGCTGCGTCAACCTCTGTAATTCTTTCCCACGCCTGTTCGATCTGGTGGACGAATCCGACACCATGGAAATCGACGGTGTCGACAAGGCGGATTACAAACAGGTCGTGGATGACTGCTACCTCTGCGACCTTTGCTTCCAGACCAAATGCCCGTATGTCCCGCCCCACGAGTGGGCTCTCGATTTCCCTAAACTCATGCTGCGTGGCAAAGCCATCCAGCGCAAAAAGAACGGCACCTCGCTGGGCGATGTGATTTTTTCCTCGCCCGACCGGATCGGAGCACTCGCCACCCTCCCCGGGGTGAATCACATCGCCAATGCCGTTAATGAATCACCGCCGATGCGTGCCATGCTGGAGAAAACGCTGGGCGTGCATCACAAGGCCCGTCTGCCCAAGTACACGCAGGACCATATCCGCAACCGGCTGCACCCCACCAAACATGCGCCGTTATCGGCCGATCCACAGCCAGCCGGCCCGACCGCCGGCAAGGTAGCGCTGTTCGCCACCTGCTACGGGACCTACAACAAACCCGAGATGGGTGAAGACCTCGTCCGTGTCTACGAACACAACGGGATTCCGGTCAGGCTGGTGATGAAGGAAGTCTGCTGCGGCATGCCCAAGCTGGAATTGGGCGATCTCGATGCCATGGAAAAGCACAAGGACGTCAACATCCCGATCCTGCTGGAGGCGGTGCGGGACGGCTGGGATATCGTGGCGCCGATTCCTTCCTGCGTGCTCATGTTTCGCACTGAACTGCCCCTGCTGTTCCCGGATGACGAGGACGTAAAGGAAGTCGCCGCGCACATCTTTGATCCGTTTGAGTACCTGGCCCATCGCCACAAGGCCGGGCTACTGAAGACGGCGTTTTCCGGCAAGTTGGGCAAGGTCGCCTATCAGGTTGCCTGCCACCAGCGCGTGCA
>JBFKXW010000070.1:0-9646 GCA_041637915.1 Pseudomonadales bacterium
AAGAAGGTGATGAGTGGCTGAAAAGCGGCGAACCCGGTGGCGGCCACGGTTTTCGCGACCAGTCCGAATACGCCAATCGGTGCAAACTTCATCACCCACATGGTGATCTGCATCATGGTCTGCAGCACGCCTTCCCAGAACAGCTTGAGGTTCTCCTGCAGTCTGCCTTCGATGCGGGTCATGAAAAAACCGAACAGCAGGCTGAAAAAGATCAGCCCGAGCATCTGCCCATTGGCCGCGGCATCGACGACATTGGTCGGGACCATGCGCAGAAAAATACCCACGACGTCGCCCGCCCCCTTGCCTTCTACCTTGGCCAGTACTTCTTCAGTATCCGCGCCAAGGTCCAGCATGGGGCCGGCCGGTTTCCCGTCCACGATGCCGGGGGCAATCAGATTCACCATCAGCAGGCCGATCAGGATAGCCAACAGGCTGGTGCCCAGATAATAAGCAATGGTTTTTGCACCCAGGCGGCCAAAGCCATCGTGGTCGCCCAGCGAGGCAACCCCGCTGATCATCGAGGCGACGATCAGCGGAACAATGATCATTTTCAGCGCGTTCATGAAGAGCGTGCCGACAAATGCATAGACGGCGTACCAGTGCACGCCCAGGAAGGTGCCTTCCGTACCGGTCAACAGGCCGGCGAGCAACGCCAGCGCGATGGCAATGAGAATCTGCCAGTGCAGGGCCAGCCGCATCAGGCAGCGCCCCTTTCACGGCTGCTCAGGCCCAGGATGATTTCCATGGGTACGCCGCGGGTGTCGTGCTCGATACAGTGGCCGGGCAGCATATGCATTTCAAAGCGATCTTCACTGCGATGGTCTTCCGGTACGCAGTCAATCAGGGATTTTCGCACCATCTCGGCATCCGCACTGGGCGTGAAGCGCTGGATGGTGTGGCAGTAGGTGGTGCTGGAATCGTACAGCACGACGATCAGCCGGGTGACGGGTTGTTCGTGGCCAGCACGTGAATAGAGCTCCTGCTTGGCCGCGAATTCTGCATCGCTCATCCAGACACAGAGCTGTTCGTCGGTGACCTCGAGACTGTGCTTGGTCTCCATCATGTGACGCCAGAGCTGGAAATTCTCCAGCTCCACATACCGGTCACTGCCGGCAGCGCCGGGGCGGGCAACCCGGCAGCGGATCAACTTCTGGGTTTGCAAATAGGCGGCGAGATCTTCAGGCATGCTTATCGGTCCTCACGAGGTCCAGTCTAGAGTATCCCGCCACGCCTAGGGCAGGAAAGCGGCAGTGGCAACGCTCTGGGCGAGCTTGGTGATTCTGCGGTCGGTCCGTTTTGCCGTGATCTGCGCGAGCAGGTCCTGTATTGCGATCAGCTTTCCGAACAGTCGTTCAAAGCTCAGGTTCTCTGCCTCCTCCGGCAGGCTGTTGGTCAGCAGCAGTCGCTCACCTCGCGCATTGCGGCGGTGATTGAGGCGCCAGACGAGGATTTCGATGTTGCGCGCGCTGTTGTAAAGACGCTGCTGGTCAAGTTCGCTGAGAATGAAAAACTCCCGTTCATAGTTGTAGGCGCGCCGCAGCATGCCGGTGAGGCCGGTCATGACGGCAAACACCCGGTCGCCCTGCCAGTCAGGGTCCAGTCCGAGCAGGATGGCCTCGATTTCCTCGCGCCGGCCCAGTTCGTCGAACCGCAGCCTACCCGGTTCCGCGAACAGTTGCTGATGACGGCTGGTTATCGTGGCCTGGGCGGAACCCCGATGCAGCTGGACCGGATTGCGGCGGTAGAGTTTCTCCAGCAGCTCCTGCAGGAGGGTTTCGCACGTTTGCAGGTGGCTGTCCGCCACGAAATCGATCTCCGTCTTGAACAGGTTGGCGGGCCGCAGCGCCTGATCGGCACAACCACTGAGCATCACTACAAGCAGGAGAAGGCAGCCCCTCATGTGGATCGCGTGTAGTGCAACACGCCTCCCTGCTCGCCGGACCGTGCAAATCCCTGCAACTCCGGTGCGAATTCCCCTTCAGGTGTCGCCGGGCAGGCAATCTCCAGGTGTCGGCATCCGGCACCTTCCCGGCGCAGGATGTTGCGCACCAGCCGCTCCGGCAATTCCCGGCCACGCGAGGAGGGGCGTACTGCAATGGCGCCGACACACAGGGTGGCCGGTCCCTTCCGCCAGACGCAGGCGGTGGCCACCAGGCGGCTGTTGAAGCGGATGGCGTAGGGTTGCAGGGTGGTGCTGGCCAGGAGTGCCCCGACGGAAATCTGCCCGGGCAGCTGCTGGCGCGCTGCGGGGTCTGCGTCATAGATGAAGGCCAGGTCCGCGCAGTCCTGCGCGTCGCCGGCGTCCGGCTGGTCCAGTTCAATGCTCATAGCAGGGCGGATTGTATCTTCTCGAGAGACACATGGCCCGGCCCGGGCGGGTGCCTTATAATCGCGGAATGAATGCATCTGCCCAAACGACCGGCCGCACTGCCCGGGTCGAACGCAATACCAAGGAAACCCAGATCACCGTGGCGGTGAACCTGGACGGAACCGGTGTCGTCAAACTCGATACCGGTCTGCCTTTCCTGGAGCACATGCTGGATCAGGTGGCGCGCCATGGGCTGGTGGACATCGAGATCACCGCGCACGGTGATCTCGAGATCGACGCGCACCACACGGTGGAGGATGTCGGAATCACGCTGGGTCAGGCGATCGATCAGGCGGTGGGCGAGAAAACCGGATTGCGGCGCTATGGCCATGCCTATGTGCCGCTGGACGAGGCGCTGTCCCGGGTCGTCATCGACTTTTCCGGGCGCCCCGGGCTGGAGTACAACATTCCCTTCGCCCGTGCACGCGTGGGTGATTTTGACGTGGATCTTTTCTATGAGTTCTTTCAGGGCCTGGTGAATCACGCCAAAGTCACGCTGCACGTGGACAACCTGCGCGGCCGCAATGCGCATCACCAGATTGAAACGGTGTTCAAGGCGCTGGGCCGGGCTTTGCGCATGGCGCTGGAGCAGGACCCGCGCATGCAGGGGCGCCTGCCCTCCACGAAGGAAGCGCTCTAGCTCCACGCTTCTTTAATTCAACTTTTCGACACCAACCGGGTTGGGCGCAATGAAGTCCAGTATTGCAATCATTGATTACGGGATGGGGAATCTGCATTCCGTCGCGAAAGCGGTCGCCCGTGTTGCGCCGGAATGTTCGGTACAGGTCACCGGGGCGCGCGAACAGATTCTGCAGGCGGATCGGGTGATTTTTCCCGGCGTGGGTGCGATTCGGGATTGCATGGGCGCCCTGCATGAGATGAATCTGGCGAGCCTGATTGCGGAACTGGCGGCCTCGCGTCCGGTGCTGGCAGTTTGTGTCGGGATGCAGGCACTGATGACCCACTCGGACGAGAACAACGGCGTGGCGTGCCTGGATATCCTGCCCGGGCAGGTACGCCGCTTCGATGCATCGGCCGCACCGCGAGGCACGATCAAAGTGCCGCACATGGGCTGGAACCAGGTATGGCAGGACGGGGCGCACCCACTCTGGGAAGGCATCCCGGATGGCGGTCGATTTTATTTCGTGCACAGCTATCACGTGCAGGCGGATGCCGCGGCGGACGTTGCTGCGCACTGCGAATACGGCGTGACCTTTGCTGCTGCGCTGGCGCGGGGTCACCTGTTCGCCACGCAGTTCCATCCGGAGAAAAGCCAGCATCATGGCCTGCGCCTGCTTGAAAATTTTGTGAACTGGGACGGACGGCCAGCATGATCATTATTCCCGCAATTGACCTCAAGGACGGACAGTGTGTGCGCCTCCGGCAGGGCCGCATGGAGGACGCCACGGTCTTTTCCGCCGATCCGGTCGAGATGGCCGCGCATTGGATCGGCCTGGGTGCGGATCGCCTCCACCTTGTGGACCTGAATGGCGCGTTTGACGGGTGTCCGGTTAATGGGGGCATCGTGCGACAGATTGTCGCCAATCATCCGGACTGTCCGGTGCAGATCGGTGGTGGAATCCGCGATATGGACGCGGTCGCCGGCTATCTGGAAACCGGTGTGGAGTTTGTCATCATCGGGACGCAGGCTGTGCGCGATCCGGATTTTGTACGCGCCGCCTGTGCGCGCTTCCCCGGCCATATCATTGTCGGGATCGATGCCCGGGAAGGTCGGGTGGCGACCGAGGGCTGGGCCGAGGATTCCGGCGTGGACGCGGGTGAACTCGCCTGCCGCTTTGCGGATGCGGGGGTCAGCGCAATTGTGTACACCGACATCGCGCGCGACGGCATGCTGTCCGGCGTCAATGTAGAGGCGACGGCCGCGCTTGCCGCGCAAGCGGGCATCCCGGTGATCGCATCCGGCGGCATCCGTGATCTGGATGATCTCGCGCGGCTGCGTCAGGTGAATGAGCCGCGCATCGTCGGCGCCATCACCGGGCGTGCGATCTACGAGGGCACGCTCGACTTCCGCGCAGCGCTGGACTGGCAGCGGGCGGGAGGCTGACCATGGGGCTGGCCAAGCGCGTGATTCCCTGCCTGGACGTCGATCAGGGCCGCGTCGTCAAAGGGGTGCGATTCGTGGATATTCGCGACGCCGGGGACCCGGTCGAGATCGCGCGGCGCTATGACGAGCAGGGCGCAGACGAAATCACCTTTCTGGATATCACAGCCAGCCATGAAGGTCGCGATACGACCTACCAGACCGTGGAACGCATGGCGAGCGAGGTGTTCATTCCGCTCACCGTCGGCGGCGGAGTGCGCAAACTTTCCGATATCCGTGCATTGCTGAATGCCGGCGCGGACAAGGTCAGCATCAACACCGCAGCGATTTTCGATCCGAATTTTGTGAGGGAGGCGGCAGAGCGCTTCGGTTCGCAGTGCATTGTGATTGCCATCGATGCCAAGCAGGTGTCGGCCCAGCCGTCACGCTGGGAGATTTTCACCCATGGGGGCAGGAAGCCGACCGGGATCGACGCCATCGACTGGGCGCGGCGCATGACCGGCGAGCAGGGTGCCGGCGAGGTGCTGCTGACCAGCATGGATCGCGATGGCACGCGTGAGGGGTTCGATCTGGCTTTGACGCGGGCGATCAGTGATGCGGTCGAGGTGCCCGTCATTGCCTCCGGGGGTGTCGGAACGCTGGATCATCTGGCTGATGGCGTGCTCGCCGGGGGTGCGGATGCCGTACTCGCCGCGAGCATTTTCCACTTCGGGGAGCACACGATTGGCGAAGCCAAGCAGGTGATGGCGGCGCGCGGGATCGAGGTGCGGGACTGAAGCTTCAGGGCAAGCTGTGCGGTGTGGGTGTCGCGCTCGCGGTTTCCAGGTTTTCCCGTAATTTCGAGGCAATATGCAGTAGCGCCATCTGCGAGGCGGGGATCACGAGGATGCCTTCGGCCCGCAGTCTCGGCAGGTTGGCCTCCAGGAACTTCACAGTCTCCGGGTAGGGGTGGCCGATCGCCACGGCGCGCCCTTTTTTCTTCGCGATCCGGATCAGGTTTGCGAACGCCTGACTGATTTTCTCCTCATCCCGGTCATGATCGAGGAACACGTCGCGCACGGCATAGGGAACCCGCTCGTGCAGCGCCACCTGCGGTGCGACACTGCCGCCCGTGGTGCGGCTGTCCACGAAGAACAGGTCATGGCGCTTCAATTCCCGCATCACCCAGCGCATCGGCTCCTCCCGCTGTGTGAGCAGGCTGCCCATGTGATTGTTGATGCCCCGGGCATAAGGAACGGCCGCGAGGTTCCAGAGCAGCTTGCTGAGTAGTTCCAGCTCGGTCATCGACTCCGTCATGGCTCCGGGCCCCAGGGGACGGCCACGCGTATTCGCCATCGGCGCATGCAGAATGACTTCCTTGCCCATGCCGTTGGCCAGTCGTGCGAGGTGTTTGCTGTGCGGACTATGCGGCAACACAGCGCAGGTCAGGTCCGCCTCCATTTGGATGACCCGCTCACCCCAGTAACGGCTGTACCCCAGATCATCGATGATGATGCTCACCGTCGGGGCAGGCGCTTCCTGCTGTGCAGCCACCGGCGCGGCGCACAGCCAGCTCAGCAGAATAAGACCGTGCAAAGCGGCCCGCTGCGCGTGCCGCCGACCTGCCGGTTGCACCGGAGAAACTTCCGTCAGTCCAGCAGCGTACGTGCTTTCAGGGCGTTGAGGGCCGTGTAGAGCTGGTAGTCCTGCACGGAGAGATCCTGTTCCTGCTCTTCCTCTCCGGCCCCCGGTGTGGCGTTTTTCTCGCCGGAGCCGTTGCCGTTGTTCAGGTGCCCACGCAGGTCGGCTTCCTTGATGGAGACGCGTGCCGCCAGCTTGGTGAGTTTGGCCCGGTCCACCACCAGATTGGGCTCAATGCCCTGCGCCTGGATGGAGCGCCCGTTCGGGGTGTAGTACAGCGCCGTGGTCAGTTTCAGCGCGCGATCCCGCGTGGAGAGCGGCGTGACGGTTTGTACCGAGCCCTTGCCGAAGCTTTTTTCGCCCACCACAAGGGCGCGACGGTGATCCTGCAGTGCACCGGCGACGATCTCGGAGGCTGAGGCCGAACCGCCATTGATCAGCACGACAACCTCCAGCTTCTCAAACGTATTGTTATTGTTCGCCTTGTAGTGCACCTGCGAATTGGGCAGGCGGCCCTTCGTGTAGACGATTTCGCCGTCGGTCAGGAACGCATCGGCGACATCCACCGCGGCCTGCAATACCCCGCCGGGGTTGTTGCGAAGGTCCAGTACGATGCCGCGCAGTTCGCCTTCCTTGCGCAGGGTCTTCACTGCATTAATCACGTCCGGGCCGGTGTTGACCTGGAATTGTGCGATCCGGATGTATCCGTATCCCGGCTCCAGCATGCGGCTCTTGACGCTGCGCACCGTGATGACATCGCGGACGATGCGGATCTTCAGCGGCTCCGCCTCGCCGTCACGCACGATCGTCAGCATGATCGGCGTGCCCGGCTTGCCGCGCATGATGTTCACGGCATCCATGAGGGACATGCCTTTTACCGCTTGCTCATCGAGCTGGATGATCAGGTCACCTGCCTGTACCCCGGCCCGCTGTGCCGGCGTGTCATCAATCGGGCTGACCACCTTGACGAAGCCGTTCTCCATGCCCACCTCGATGCCGAGGCCGCCGAACTCGCCACTGGTGTTGATCTGCAGGTCCCGGAAGGCGTCCGGCTTCAGGTAGGCAGAGTGCGGATCGAGACCACTGAGGATGCCCTCAATGGCATATTCGAAAATCGTCGCATCGTCGATTTCATCAACGTAGGCAGTCTTGACGCGATTGACGACTTCCGTGAACAGACGCAGGTCTTCCAGCGGCAGGCGCGTGGCGGCCGGTGCAGAGTCGGCATCGCGGGAGGCATACACACTGGCGCCGAGACCAACGCTGATCCCGAACACGGCACTTCCGAACAGCGCCAAGTAATGTTGGATGCTCCACTGGCTTCTGCCTCTCATGCGCTGGTCTCCGGCCCCGAATCGTTCATGACATACGTATTGACTTGATCTGACGCCAACGCGCCGCCCACCATTGTAACCGCTTTTCGAAAGCCCGTTGGTGGTCCGCCAGGCGGCTAGCGCCGGGTCAGCCACTTGCGCGGGTTGATCGGCTTGCCGCCCTGGCGGAGTTCGAAATAGAGAGCATTCTCTTCCTGGCCGCCGCTGTTGCCCAGCAGGGCCACGGACTCGCCGGCGCTGACCCATTCGCCGGCCCGCTTCAGCAGGCTTTCATTATGGCCATACAGGGACATGAAGCCATGCCCGTGGTCGATGATGATGAGCAGGCCGAACCGTCGCATCCAGTCCGCAAAGACCACATGGCCGCTGTGCACGGCACGCACTTCGCCACCCTGCTTGCCACGGATCCGCACGCCATTGCGATGTAGTTCTGCCCTGCTGGAGCCGAAGGTCGCCTGCACCGCACCCTGGGCGGGCCAGGGCAGTTTTCCCTTGCGGCTGGAAAAGGGCGCCTGCTGCCGCTCCAGCGCCAACTCGGGCATGCCCTGCAGGACTTCTTCCAGAAGCTTTTCCAGGTGTGCGCGGTCCTTCTCCAGCCGCTGCGCCTGTTCATCATTGCTGCGGATGCCCTCGTTCAGCTTACTCAGGGTCAGCAGGCGGGCCTGCCGCTGTGCGTCGAGGGCTGCCTGTCGCTCGCGATTCCGCCGGTGGCCGTGCTCAATCGCCGTGCGCTGCGAGGCGATGCGCTGTTCCTGTGCGCGAGCCTGCTCCGCCAGGGCCAGAAAGTGGTCGATGCGGCTCAGCCGGGCTTCCTGCAGGTATTCGTAGTATCGCGCCACCCGGGTGACCTGGTCCGGTTGCTGTTGATTGAGTAGCAGGCGCAACTGGCCTGCGCGTCCATTGACGTAACGGGCCCGCAGCTGGCGCCGGATGCCCTCCCGCTGCAGCTCAATCTGCTGTTGCAGGCCCCGGAGTTCGCGCTGCGCTGTCTGGTGTTCCTTCCGCAGTGTGCCGAGTTGCCGTTCTGCCTTGCGCTGCTCGCGACCCAGCCGGCCGATTTCGCTCTCGCTTTCGCGCAGCTCGTTCACCAGAGAGCCCTGCTGCTTGCGGGCCTGCTGCAGCCACCCCTGAACCTCCTGAATCTCCTTGCGGACGGTCTCGAGCTTGCTGGCGGGGTCCAGCGATTCCGCGGTGGCCGGGGCGACAGCGAAAGCCAGCAGCGGCGCCGCCAGCAGGCGACAGCAGGCGGCGGGCGCCAGCGCGCGCATTCGCGGGCTAGCCGTCCGTCACGATCAGGTTGCGTCCGGTCATTTCCGGTGGCGGAGTCAGACCCATGATGTGCAGCATTGTCGGCGCAATATCGGCCAGCGTCCCGCTCGCGGCAAGTTTCACCGGCCGGTCGGTGACATGGATCAGGGGGACCGGTTCGGAGGTGTGCGCGGTGTGGGCCTGGCCCGTGCCGGGGTCGGACATGCGTTCGACATTGCCGTGATCGGCCGTGATGAGACACTCGCCACCGACGCGCTGCAGCGCCTCCACCACCCGGCCGAGGCAGGCATCCACCGCCTCGACCGCCTGCACGGCCGCATCAAAATTGCCGGTATGCCCCACCATGTCGCCATTGGCATAATTGCAGATGATGGCGTCATAGGTGCCGCTCTCGATGGCAGCAACCAGCTTGTCCGTTACCTCCGGTGCGCTCATCTCCGGCTGCAGGTCGTAGGTGGCCACTTTGGGGGACGCGATCAGCGTGCGGTCCTCGCCCTCGAAGGTTTCCTCCCGCCCGCCGTTGAAGAAAAAGGTGACGTGGGCATATTTTTCGGTCTCGGCAATGCGCAATTGTTTCTTGCCGTGCCGGGACAGCCAGCTGCCGAGGACGTTCTCCAGGGTCTGGGGCGGATAGGCGGCAGGCGCGGGGATGTCTACTGCGTATTGTGTCAATGTGACGAACGCTGACAGCGCCGGGCGCTGCCCGCGGTCAAAGCCATCAAAGTTCTCCTGCACGAACACCCGGGAAAGCTGGCGGGCCCGGTCCGCGCGGAAATTCATGAACACCACGCTGTCGCCGTCCTGCACGTGGCCGGGCGCGTCCCCGTCGATCCGGGTGGCCCGGACAAACTCGTCATTCTCGCCCCGCGCGTAGGCTGCCTGCAGCGCCCCGACCGGGTCACTGTCGCTGTAGGGTGCTTCGCCGCGGACCAGCAGATTCCAGGCTTCTTCCACCCGGTCCCAGCGCTGATCACGGTCCATTGCGTAGTAGCG
>JBFKXW010000071.1:0-9643 GCA_041637915.1 Pseudomonadales bacterium
ACGAGGAGTTTTACCGCTTCAAGCGTAGCCTGCAGGCCTATCAGGAGGTTTTCCGGGACAAGGATGATCTGCTCGTGCTGGAGCCGGATGGCGCGTTCTTTGAGTACCTGAAAAGCCAGGACTTGAGGAAGTAATTGTCACCCCGCCCGCAGGCGGGCGGGGGATGGGTCGTGCATGTCTGAGTTCGCGCACCAACTGGCGGTTGCCTTCTGCCTGATGCTGGTCATCGAAGGGATTCTCCCTTTCCTGTACCCGCGCCGTTGGCGGGAGATGGCACAGTTGCTGGCGCAGATTGATGATCGCACCATGCGCATGATCGGCCTGGGCAGCATGCTGGCCGGGACAGCTATTCTTTACTTCATCAACTAACCAGAGGCGTAACGGGCTGGTGAACAGAGAGAAGCCGGTGGATACCTGGCTGTTGCCGGATGGTGTCGACCAGTTGCTGCCGCCGGCTGCGGAGCGCCTGGAACTGCTGCGCCGTGACCTGCTGGACCTGTATCGCGGCTGGGGGTACGAACTGGTCATCACCCCGCTGGTGGAGTATCTCGAGTCGCTCCTGATCAGTGGCAGCGAGGAACTGGATCTCGCCACCTGCAAGATCACGGACCAACTCACCGGTCGTATGATGGGTGTGCGTGCGGACATCACGCCACAGGTTGCCCGTATCGACGCACATGCGCTGGAACAGGCCGGCCCGGCCCGGCTTTGCTACGCAGGGAGTGTGTTACAGACCCGGCCTGCCGAGGTTTCCGGTTCGCGTTCACCGGTGCAGGTGGGGGCAGAACTGTACGGCGAGGCAGGCACACGGGCTGACGCGGAAATTGTCAGCCTGATGGTGGAAACACTGGCGTTGTCCGGTGTACCGGATATCCATCTCGACCTCGGCCATGTTGGCATCTTCCGTGGGCTCGCTGCAGCGGCAGGGCTGGGCATTGGCGAGGAGCGGGAACTGTTTGCGCTTCTGCAGCGCAAGGCCATGCCAGAGATTCGTGATTACCTTCAGGAAACGGTAGCCGATAAGGCGATGCGGGACATGCTTTATGAACTGCCCCGGCTGCACGGCATGCTGGGTTCACTCGACGATGCGGCCCGCACCCTGGCGTGTGCTCCGGAATCGGTGCAGGCCGCGCTGCAGGAACTGCGCGACCTGGGTACAGCGATTGGCTCACGGGTTGCGAATGCGCGGATCAGTTTCGACCTCAGTGAGCTGCGCGGCTACCACTATCACACCGGGGTGGTGTTCGCCGCCTACCTGCAGGGCGAAAGCGATGCCGTCGCCAAGGGTGGCCGCTATGACGACATTGGACGCGTCTTCGGAAGGGCCCGTCCGGCCACCGGTTTCAGCGCCAACCTGCGTCGCCTTGCCGAGTTTCGGGAAATGCCCGTCGCGGGAGGTGCGATCCTGGCACCCTGGCGCTCGGATGACGAACTGCAGGCGCTCGTGACGAAGTTGCGCGCCCGGGGAGAGCGCGTCCTGTACGCTTCGGAGCCGCGGGAAGGCGCACGTTATTTGGAACACAAAGCCGGTGCCTGGCAGTTGGTGCAGGCAGATGCGGGGAGCAGATAGAGCACATGGGTAAGGCGGTAGTCATTCTTGGCACCCAGTGGGGCGATGAGGGAAAGGGAAAGATCGTGGACCTGCTCACGGAGGAGGTCGCTGCGGTGGCCCGCTTCCAGGGCGGGCACAACGCCGGACACACCCTGGTCATCGATGGCGAGAAAACCGTTTTGCACCTCATTCCATCCGGTATCCTGCGCGCGGAAGTCACCTGTCTGATCGGTAATGGCGTGGTGTTGTCTCCCGAGGCGTTGCTGGGCGAGATTGCCGAACTGGAGGAGAAGGACGTGCCGGTGCGGGAGCGCCTGCGATTGAGCCTGGCCTGCCCGTTGATCCTGCCCTATCACGTGCAACTGGATCTGGCGCGTGAAAAGGCCCGCGGCGAGGCAAAGATTGGTACCACGGGACGCGGCATCGGTCCGGCCTACGAAGACAAGGTGGCACGGCGCGGCCTGCGTCTGGGCGACGTATTTCATCGCGAACGCTTTGCCGCCAAGCTGGGCGAGGTGCTGGATTATCACAACTTCGCCCTGCGCAATTACTACCGGTCGGAAGGGGTCGATTTTCATCGCACGCTGGAGGAAACCATGGCCATGGCCGAGCAACTGGAGCCCATGGTGGCCGACGTTGCCGAGATGCTGCACCAGTATCGACGCCAGGGTAAGAACATCCTGTTTGAAGGTGCCCAGGGCGCGCTGCTCGACATCGACCACGGCACCTACCCCTTCGTGACGTCTTCCAACACGACAGCCGGCGGCACCGCGACCGGCAGTGGCTTTGGTCCGCTGTATCTTGATTACGTGCTCGGCATTACCAAGGCTTACGCGACGCGGGTGGGTTCGGGGCCATTCCCGACCGAACTGTTCGACGAAAGTGGCGCACACCTGGCGCAGCGCGGCCATGAGTTCGGCGCGACCACCGGCCGGGCCAGAAGATGTGGCTGGTTTGATTGTGTGACCCTGCGTCGTGCCATTCAGATCAACAGTATTTCCGGGCTCTGCCTGACCAAGCTGGATGTGCTGGATGGTTTGGACACGATCCGGGTCTGTGTGGAGTACCGGCGCCCGGATGGCGGCAGCGCGGTGCAGCCGATGGACAGTGAAGGGTACGAAGAGCTCGTGCCGGTGTACGAGGATCTGCCGGGCTGGCAGGAGTCGACGTTGGGCGTGCGCAGGCTGGAAGACCTTCCTGCCAACGCACAGGCCTATATCGAACGGATCCGTGAACTGCTCGACGTCTCCATCGACATCATCTCCACCGGTCCGGATCGCAATGAAAACATCATTCTGCGTGACCCCTTCCGCGACTGACCGCTGGCTGCGCCACCTGCGCACCGTTCTTGCCTGCTTCGGCATCAGCCTGCTGTTACTGGGGTGCGGGAATACCCCGATCCAGCCGGAGCGCGAAAACTTCGACGGCGAACAGTTCCGCAACCTCGTTCCCACGCGCCAGAAAAGTCTCTGGGATCTGCTGCGCTGGCGGATGGCGCGCAAGGTGGTGGGTGACTGGCAGGACATCGATATCCCGGAGTACGGCGGCGAACGCATGACGTTCGTGCAAGGTGACGAGCTGCTCGTCACCTTCGTCAATCACTCCACGGTGCTGTTGCAGACCGCCGGCGTGAACATTCTCACCGATCCGATCTGGTCAGAGCGTTGTTCGCCCTTCCAGTTTGCCGGGCCGCGCCGCCACCACGCTGCCGGTATTCCGTTTGAGGACCTGCCGCCGATTGATGCAGTCGTCATCAGCCACAACCACTATGACCACATGGATCTGCCGAGTCTCAAGCGACTGCATGATCGTGACCAGCCCGTCTTTCTGGTTGGGCTGGCGAATGCGCCGCTGTTGCAGGAGGCCGGGATTTCCAGTGGTATTCTCGAACTGGATTGGTGGCAGAGCCATGAACTGAAGCCGGGTGTGCGCATCCATGGTGTGCCGGCCCAGCACTGGTCGACGCGCACGCGTTTCGATATCAATCAGATGCTGTGGATGGCGTACGTGATCGAGAGCCCGGGTGGCCCGGTGTTTTTTGCCGGGGATACCGGCGCAGGGCCGCACTTTGACATGATCCGCGAACGCTTCGGGCC
Source organism: Pseudomonadales bacterium (assembly GCA_041637915.1). Classification (GTDB taxonomy): domain Bacteria; phylum Pseudomonadota; class Gammaproteobacteria; order Pseudomonadales; family JBFGWM01; genus JBFJWR01. The sequence continues at coordinate 3,649 of JBFKXW010000071.1, forward strand.
CATGCGCTTTTCCCTGTTACCGATCGGTGCGTTCCTGCCCCGCTGGTTTATGAAAGACAACCACCTGTCGCCGACCGATGCACTGGTGGCCCATCGACAACTGGCATCCCGTGAGAGCATGGCGATCCACTTTGGCACCTTTGAACTGGGCGATGACGGCCAGTTCCATGCCCGCGATGAACTGCTCGCCCTGCTGGATGCTGCGGGGGTTTCCGATCAGGAATTCTGGGTGCCGCAGATCGGGATACCGCGAGTCGTGGGACCGGTGGTGGCCGGCACCGGTGTCGCCACGGGTTCCAGGCAGCCGGCCCGCGAGGCGCGATCGCTTTCTCAGTCCGCGGATTTTGTCGCGATCCCGGTGACGTCGCGCATCGCGACGGGCAGGCCCTATGCCGGTCGCTTTTCCAGTTCGTCGATGGCCGCACGCACGCTTTCGGGGACGGGCGCTTTCTGGTTGGTGCGGTAGTCCAGCGACACGATGCGCCCGCTGCCCTCTGCGGCCAGTTTGCCGTGGCGGTGGCTGCTGACCTTGTATTCCATGATGAAGCCGGTTTCTGTGGGCTCAACGGCACGGGTACCAATGGACACTGTATCCGGATATGCCAGCGGAATGCGGAACCGGCATTCGGTGTGCGCGAGGATCGGGCCGATCTTCTCCTCCGCCATGATCCTGCCCCAGCCTACCCGGTCAAAATAGGCGATACGGGCATGCTCGAAAAAACGGAAATACTCGGTGTTATTGACGTGCTGAAACGCATCCAGTTCTCCCCACCAGACCGGACAGTCCAGCACCAGGGAGCAATCGGACAGCAAGGCGCGGGCGGCTTCCGCGTGTTCATGGGTTTGCGTCATTCAGTGTGCTACGTCCTGCGGTGATTGCGGCATTATCGCCGCGTCCTGACCACTGTCCAGTTTCCGGGTGCGCCGTAGCCCCGCCCAGCTGCGAACCTGGCGCAGTGGCAAACGGATATAGGTTCGCCACCAATGTCCGAAGCGGCTTCGCCGCAACTGCAGACACTCCGTTTCGCTGAGTGAATCCCCGTAGCAATGACGGTGTTTCAGGAGATGGTAGATGTCTTCGTGTTGCAGGTGGCGGAACAGTGGGCCGGTCAGTTTCCCGAGCAGCGTGTGCGGGTCGCGGAATGCCATGCTGGCCTGAAAGTCGATCAGCCAGGGCTTCCCGTCCTCTCCGACGATAATGTTCGCCTTGCGATCCAGGTCCGCATAAAAAACCCGGCGGGCGTGCACGGCATGGATGATCCGCGCCAGCTCCCGGAAAAAGTGTTCTGGCAGGCGGGTGCCGCGTGGCTTGGTCTCGAGGGTGACGCCCGGCACGTAGGCATGGCTGTAGCCGCGCCAGCCGTGGCGAGGGCCCTGCCGCGGGATACCGGCAATCCCCTCAATCCTCCGATGAATGCGGTGCTCCCGCCAGGACATGTAAACAAGCAGCGGCCAGAGCAGCCAGTTGAGCATGCCCGGGAAACGGCTGATCTTGAGGACATAGTCCGGCTGGCCCACACAGGCATACCGCATGTTCTCAGAGAGAACCGTGCGGTGGAGAATGCCGGCCGGGCGGTAGTCCCGGCCATCAATCCGGAAGGGATCGGGCCAGTTCATGACATCGTGGAATTTTTTATCTTTGTGGGCGCCGAGTGTATCCCCCGGTCGGGGGTTTGTCACAAACGGTTACGATCCGGGTGCGGGCTTGCATCCGAGATTCGTTTTCATCGCTTTGCTGGTAGAATCTGCCGCCCTGGGAGTGCCGGAGATGCAGGATTGAAGAAGGACAAGGCGAAAGTCCTCAATGAAGAGATGTCTGACGAGCAGATTCGCAGTTTTCTGGATGCGAACCCGCCGGTCCATGTGCATGCCGATTTCCATTGTCTGCAGCGTGCCTATCGTGGCCTGACGGCACCGGATTTCCGGCGCTTTCTGGCCGTGTTTGTGGAAGCAGGGCGTGACCTGAATGCGCGCAACGAGCACGGCGAAACCCTGCTGGATGTTGTCTCCGGCCATGAAAGCAGCGCTGACTATGCTGCGGCACTGACCAAGCTGGGTGCGCAACGAAGCGTCGGCTGATCGTTTTCCCGAAACCAGCTGCCCCTCCCGGCGCGGCTGCCCCCCCTCTCCTATACTCTTCTGGCTGTAATCCCGGTTTTCCACCGGCGGCATTGCAGTGGGCTGTGCCTTGATCCGGCTGAGCGGTCCCGCGCGACGACCGCACGCCCAATAGGTTGAAAAATAGGGCTTTTCTGAAAACCTATCTTTGGATAGGCGAGTTGCCCGGTCGGGCTGCCTATGCTGGCAACCTGAGCAGTTTCGGGTTTTTGCGGCCGGTTTCGCGTGGGCGTGGCGGGTCGATACAGACAGACAGAACGTGCCAGCAATCCATCGTGAAGCTGGCCAGGGAGCGGATAGAGATGGCTGATCAGGCGATTGGAACGGTATCCAGTGTTACCGGTGAGGTGGTTGCGACCAACAAGGCGACCGGTGAAGAGCGAACGCTTCAGGCTGGTGATGAGTTGTTCGCCACCGATGTGGTTCAGACCGGAAAGGGCAGCCTGGCCATTTTTGATTTCGTTGATGGCTCCAAGAAGGGCATGGCCAGCGAGGCCACCATTGATCTGGCCGGCGTGCTGATCGCCGATGACGCCGCGGGGGGGGATCCGACCCCGGAGCAAATTGATGCCGAGATGACGGCCGAGCCTGCCGCGGCAGGCGGAGAGCCGGCAGTGCAGGTGGGTACGCTGACCGCTGCGGCGGGGGAGATTACTGCCACCGGTCCGGATGGTAGTGAGCGCCAACTCGCTGAAGGGGATGCGCTATTTGCAGGCGATACCATCGTCTCTGGGAACAGCAGCACCGGCATTATCCAGTATTCGGACGGTTCCTCTGCCGGCCTGTCGAGTAATGCCCAGGTCACGCTGGAGGCCCCGCGCGGCACGGAATCCGCAGAAATGGCGGCGGAGGCAGTGGGCGCAACGGCCCCGGATGCCGCTGTGGAGGAAGCACAGGCCGAGCAGGTCGCGCTGGGCACCGGCATTCCGGTTGGGACGGTCTCTGCTGCCAGTGGGCCGGTGATTGCGCGTGGCCCGGATGGCAGTGAGCGTAAACTGCAGGCCGGGGACGAACTGAATGCCGACGAGGTGGTGGAAACCGGTCAGAACGCGACCGCCATCTTCAAATTTTATGATGGCAGCACCAAAGGCCTGGCGAGCAACGCCTCCGTCACGCTGAACGAAAAATCCCTGGATCTCGCGGCAATCAAGGCCGCGCGGGGCGATGACCCGCAGGCTGAGCCCGAGGGTGCGGTCACCGAAGTGGTGCCCGTGCAGGGCGGAGTCAAACCGATTGCGGTGGCCAAGGTCGCACAGGAATTTGCACCGGGCGCCGTGAAAACGGTCGAAGCCCTCGACGAGGACGTCGCCGCGATTCAGGCCGCGATTGAGGAAGGTGCGGATCCCTCAGAGGAAGCCGAGGCAACGGCAGCCGGTGAGCAGGGCTCGGAAGGTGGGCACAGTGCGGTGTTTTTAGACCGGTCTGCGCAGCGCGGGGACGTCGGCCCCGGCGATGGATTCAACACCGACCTGTTGTCAGCGGAAGTCATTTCAGCATTACGGGGGGAGGATGCCCTGCTGACCAGTTTCGCGATCGGCGGTGGTGGTGAGGGTGAAGGCGGGGGGGGAATCCTGGTCCCGATCATCGACCTCATCAAGCTGATCGGCGATACGATTCTTGAACTGGCCGAGGAACTGCTCAAACTGGTCGCTGACACCATCCGCCAGCTTGGCGAAGAACTGGCCAGCTTTCTGGAAAACCTCGATCTTTCCGAACTGGTGGAGGGCCTGCTCGGGATCGTCGGCAACCTGGTGAATGGCCTGATTGACATTGTGCAGAACTTCCTCACGGACATCGGGGAGGTCCTCGGCGCGGTCCTGGAAACCGTGTTCGAGGTGTTTGAAGGCGTGCTGGGCCTGGTCGAGTCGCTGACCGGGATCGATCTTTTCGACAACCCCCTCACCGAGATCCTGGAAGGCGGTTTCCAGATGTTCGTGAGCAACCTGCCGCCGCAATTCACCGATGGCTTCCGGGAACTCACCGGGCAGGAATTCCCGACCACGTTCCTGGAGGGCTACAACGCCCTGAAAGGGGCAGTCCTGGGTGTCGGCGACCTCGGCCAGGAGGGCATCGCGACGGTCAACGAGGAGGTGCTGGAGAACTTCCAGGCGCTGTTCAACGAATACTACGGCACGCCCGGCAGTGACGAGGAGGCGGGTTCCGGCTTCGCCGGGGAAGTTGCCGGCGGCGTGCGAGCCGTGGAAGACGGCATCGACGATGGCTCCGGCGGGCAATACGAAGAGGGTCGCCAGCAGCTCGCGGACGCCACCACCAGCAACCTGGCCGAGCCGACCCGCACCGTGACGGACGGTACGGCCGATGTGCTCGAATCCATCGTGCCGACGATCCGTGAATACGGCTACGAGGACACCTTCGATGTACTGTACGCGGCAGCACGCGCTGGTGATTCGGGCCTGGCCACCCAGACCATGCCCTCCGGCGCAGAAACGCAGGCCGCGCTCATGGAGCTCGTCAGCAATTACGCCGATCAGGACAGCATGAGCAGCCCGGTGCTGACCGAGAGTCCGACCTCGCTCGCGGTGCAGTCGATGTTCGCGCAGCTGGCCGAATCAGGAGGCGGCGAGGGTGACGATCAGAGTTCCGAGCCGCAGCCCGCTCCGCAGGAGCAATTGGCGGATGCCCTGCCCTTGGGCACCCCCAGCCTTGAGCTGCCGGGGGCACCGGAACTCAACTCTCCGCAGGAGGGTGCGTCGCAAGGCGACTCGCAGTCGGCCCCGTTACCGCTGACGGAGCCGACTGGCACGGTGCCCACCGGCACCGACAGTGCGACCAGTGACGCGTCTGCAGCCCCGGTGGTTACGGACGTCAGCCTGGCGCAATCGCAGGGGCCCTTCACGGCGCTGGTCGGCGCGGCGGGCGATCTTGCTGACGCTGTCCTGCCCGGACAGGACCAGCCTGAGGATACTCCCCCTGAGGAGCGCACCGAACCCACTGAGCCGCCACCACGCCCGGGGGACGCGCCGCAACGGGCGGATTACCCGGCAGGCCGTGATGGTGATGCGCAATACAATCAGGCGGCAGCCGAATACAACCAACAGGTGGAGGACTACAACTGGTACCACGGCGGCGTCGAGCCGCGCCGGGAGGGCGAAACTCAGGAGCAGTACAACGCGCGTGCACAGGAAGAATTTGATGCCTCGCACCGGCCCCAGGAGTCAGATCCGAACGCGCCGCCGCATCCCGGCGAGCCGCCGGAGCGTCCGGGTGAGCCGCCCGAGCAGCCCCAGCGCGAGGACTACCCGTCTGATGAGGAATACCGCGAGGCCGTTGCCCGGTACAACGAGGAAGCCGAGGCCTACAACGCCGAGGTCGGGCAGTACAACGAGGAAGCCGAGGCCTACAACGAACGGGCCGAAGCCTGGAATGCCTACCAGGAGCAGCGCCAGCAGGAATACGAGCAGCAGCAGGCGGAGCGCGATGCCGACGAGCAGCCTGAGCCATCCGCAGAGCAGCCATCGGGGGCCGAGTCCGGGACGCCCATTACAGCGGGTATTTCCGAAGGCAGTATTGATCCGCAGATCGATGAGGGCGGAGTGCGCCAGGAGCCGTTCCTGGCGGAAGTGAACGTTGCGAACCCCGGTGGCGGCACGACGACGATCGAAGCTGACCCGGGTATCTACCTCGATACGGATGACAGTGACGGCAGCCGGGGTGCAGGTGTTTCCGAGGCCCCGCTGGGCGTACGCCAACCGGTACGAGGCGATGACGGCAACTTCAACGATGTTCGTGTGACCGGGCAGTCACCCAGCGTCTACGCAGACTCGCAGCAGGGAATCACGGTCGGTGAGCCACGCGGCTTCGGCGAGACTGTCGACGGTGAACAGCAGGGTGGTCTCGGCGGTCGTGTGCAGAATCC